>NZ_JBJGZY010000036.1:0-38655 GCF_054050755.1 Modestobacter sp. SYSU DS0511 | reverse complement strand
CGGGCCGCCCCCCCCCCCCCCCGACCGGCGCGCCCCCCCACACCCCGCCCCCGGCGGCCGCCCCCCCCCCCCCCCCCCCCCCCCCCCCCCCCCCCCCCCCCCCCCCCCCCCCCCCCCCCCCCCCCCCCCCCCCCCCCCCCCCCCCCCCCCCCGGTTCAGGCGTGCTCGCCGGGTACCCGCAGCGCCCCGCTGAGGTGCCGGGCGGTGTTGACCAGGCCGACGTGGCTGAAGGCCTGCGGGGTGTTGCCCAGGTGCCGGCCGGTGCGCGGGTCGTACTCCTCGCTCATCAGGCCCAGGTCGTTGCCCAGGCCCAGCAGCCGCTCGAACAGCTCCCGGGCCTCGGCGGCGCGGCCGATGCCGTTGAGCGCGTCGGCGAGCCAGAAGCTGCACAGCAGGAACGGCGCCTCGTCGCCCGGCAGGCCGTCGACCCGGCCGTCGGCAGAGGTGTGGTACCGGAGCAGGAACCCGTCGGAGGTCAGCTCGCGCTGGACCGCCTCCACGGTGCCCACGACCCGCTCGTCGTCCCAGGGCAGGAAGCCGACCTGTGGGATCAGCAGCAGGGCGGCGTCCAGCCCCTCGGACCCGTAGAACTGGGTGAACGTCCGGCGCACCGGGTCGTAGCCGCGGGCGCAGACGTCGTCGTGGATGCGCTGCCGCAGCGCCCGCCAGCGCTCCACCGGGCCGTCGAGCCCGTGCTGCTCCACCGCCTCGATCGCGCCGTTGACCCCCGCCCAGGCCAGCACCTTCGAGTGCACGAAGTGCCGGGGCGCACCGCGGACCTCCCACAGGCTGTGGTCGGGGCGTTCCCAGGCGGTCTCCAGGAACTCCACCAGCACCTTCTGCACGGCCCAGGCGTCCGCCAGCGGCGCGAGGCCGGACTCGCGGGCGAGGTGCAGGCCGTCGAGCAGCTCGCCCCACACGTCGAGCTGGAACTGCCCGGCGGCGCCGTTCCCGACCCGCACCGGGGCCGAGCCCTCGTAGCCGGGCAGCCACGGCAGCTCGTACTCCGGGATCCGCCGGGAGCCGTCCAGCGCGTACATGATCCGCAGGTCACCGGGGTCGCCGGCGACGGCCCGCAGCAGCCACTCCCGCCAGGCCGACGCCTCCTCCAGGTATCCGGTGCCGAGCAGGGCCTGCAGGGTGAACGCCGCGTCGCGCAGCCAGCAGTACCGGTAGTCCCAGTTGCGGCTCCCACCCAGCTCCTCGGGCAGGGAGGTGGTCGCCGCGGCGACGATGCCGCCGGTGGGCCGGTACGTCAGCGCCTTGAGGGTGATCAGCGAGCGGCGGACGGCCGGCGCCCATTCGCCGTCGTAGCGGCACTGGCCGATCCAGCCGGCCCAGAACGCCTCGGTGCTGGCGAGGGCCTCCTCGGCGTCCACCGGCGCCGGACGCGGCAGGTGCGAGGGGGAGTGGGTGAGCACGAAGGGGACCCGTTCGCCGGCGGTCACCTCGAACTCCGCCGAGGTGGTGTGGTCCTGCCCGTGCAGCCGGACCGGCGTGACGAGCGTGACCGCGTCCGGGCCGGCGACGGCGACGAGGTCACCGTCGACCGACCGCACCCACGGGACCAGGTGGCCGTAGTCGAACCGCAGCACCAGGTCCAGCCGCATCGGCACCCGGCCGGAGACGCCCTCCACGATCCGGACGACGTCGGGGCGCTCGCCGCGGGGTGGCATCAGGTCGATGACCCGGACCGTCCCGGTCGGGGTCTCCCACTCGGTCTCCAGGACCAGGGAGTCACCCCGGTACCGGCGCCGCGTGCAGCTGCCACCGGTGGCAGGGGCGAGCTGCCACCGGCCGTTGCGCTCATCGCCGAGCAGGGCGGCGAAGCAGGCCGCGGAGTCGAACGACGGCAGGCAGAGCCAGTCGATCGAGCCGTCCTTGCCGACCAGCGCGGCCGTCTGCAGGTCGCCGATCAGGCCGTAGTCCTCGATCGGGCTGGGCATGGACGTCCTCCTGGAGGTGGGTGGCCGGGGCTGGGCCGCGCCGGTGGCGCACAGACGACGGCCTCAGCCACCTACCGACCTGCCTCGCCCGGCAAACCCACGGTCCACGACCCTCGTCCGTTATCCCCAACAAAGTAATTGATCACAAGGACCGACAACGAAGCCCCACAACGAGGAGGCGGAGCCCAGCCGCCGGTCCGGGTGGGCCAATCGCTCGATCACCGTCGAGACGGCTCACCGGCGGGGCTGGGCCCGCCGGTCCCGGACCAGTTCCAGCGCGCAGGCCGTCGTGGCCCTCGCGGGGCAGCTGCCTCGTGTCGAGCGGGGCGTTTCCGTCGTCGGCCTGGTCTAGCGTGCGCGGTGCCGCGCCAGTCGCCGACCAGCAGGGGAGACCCACCATGACCGCGCTCACCGATCGACCAGGCACCGCGCTGATGGTCGTCGACGTCCAGCGGGGCGTCGTCGACGGCGCAGCCCGGCGCGACGAGGTCGTCGCCAACATCGCCACCCTGGTCGAGCAGGCCCGCGGTGCCGGCATCCCGGTCGTCTGGGTCCAGCACTCCGACGCGGAACTGGCCCAGGGGAGCGACGCGTGGAAGTACGTCCCGGAGCTCGTCCGTGCCGAGCCAGAGCCGCTGGTGCACAAGACCTACGGCGACGCCTTCGAGGACACTGACCTGGAGCAGGTGCTGGCCACGGCGGGCGTCGGTCACCTGGTCGTGACCGGCGCCGAGTCCGACGCCTGCATCCGGTCGACCATCCACGGGGCGTTCACCCGGGGCTACGACGTCACGTTGGTCGGTGACGCACACACCGCCGGCGACAAGAGCGCCTGGGGAGCGCCGCCGGTCGAGCAGGTCATCGCACACACCAACCTGTACTGGCAGTTCCAGGCCGCACCCGGACGGAGTGCTCAGGTCCTGCCGACCGCCGAGGTGTCTTTCGCGGGCTGAGAGCGGTCGTCACGCCCGCTGGTTGACATAATGTCGATTATCGGCGTTGTGCAGAGCAGTCGGAACGCACGGTTCGGTGTCGCCGGGTTCTCGGCTCGTCCGGTGTCGTCCACGACGACGCTCGCCCTCGACGGCGCAGCCACGACCCGTTCCGGGTCTTGCATCCGACGGGCGTCGCGTTCGGCGCACGCGTCGACAGCGAGTCGGCGGCCAGGTGGGTCACTCGCTCGCGCACCCAGCCCGTCGACCGCTCGGGTCGCCGGTCGTCCGCCGTCTCGCCCTCTCGGGACGACGAAGATGATCATGGCTCGCTCGGGTTCGTCCGACCGCGCTCTGATCTCGATCAGCCGGCCGCCCGGAGTGGACATCGAGCCCGGGGGTCCGCTCCCCCTGGTGCAACCTGTCCACCCCTCATTGCGTCACTCTGACGTAATGAGGGGTGGATCGTCATCTCGACGGGCGGTTCGCGTCATGCGTCCTTAGGGTCGGGGCATGAGGATCCGACGCCCGGTGGCTGCTCTGTTCGTCGCGCTGACCCTGGCCGGCGGGCCGGCCGTCCTGACCGCGTGCGCCGACCCCAGTGGCGGCCCGAACAGCGACCAGCGCAACGACGGCACGACCGACGACGAGAGCACCAACACCTCGGGCAACGACGAGAACGACGCGGAGCAGGGTGGTCTGCCCGATGTCCACGACTCGGACACCGACCAGGGCAACGAGGACCGCAACGAGGACTCCGACAACGGCGGCTGACCCTCACTGATCGGCCGCTCCCCCGGGTGGCCGACCGGCTGGTGTGTTGCGTCACTGTGACGCTTCATCAGGGTCACCCAGGGGATCGGCGGGGTCAGCCGGCGCTGCGTCCGTTGAGCCAGAGCCGGTCGAGCCGGCCGGTCGAACGCACGAGCTCCTCGAGCGAGCGCTCCAGCTCCGCCTTGGTCGGCTTCTCCGACAGGGTCGTCTGCACGTCCTCGATCGCGCAGCGCAGCTGGTAGAGCCGGTCCTGCAGGGCGTCGAGCTCGGCCCGCGTCACCAGCACCACGTCGTCGGACAACCCGGCCTTGGCGCTGGCCGAGCGCTGCTCGTAGGCGCGCTGTCGGCACGCCTGGCCGCAGTACAAGCGGGGCCGGCCCACCGACTCCTGGACCGGGAGCAGGCTGCGGCACCAGCCACAGCGGCGCTCCTCGCCGTCGCGCCGGCGCCGGTGTGCCCCCGGGCGCGCACCCGTGTGCTGCTCGACCTCCACGAGCGACGACGGTAGACGGCGGGTCCGACAGCCCCCGGGGGACACGCCCGCGGTCGCCCGCCCGGGTCACCTCGGCACCCTGCGCGAGGCCGTCGGAAGGCGCCGCTAGCGTGTTGGGGTGCCCGGCTCGCGTTTTGCCTTCCTCGACGGGCCCACTCCCCTGGCGATGGCGCACCGTGGCGGCGCCATCGAGCACCTGGAGAACAGCGCCGGCGCCTTCGAGGCGTGCGTGGCGCTGGGCTACCGCTTCCTGGAGACGGATGTGCGCGTCACCTCCGACGGCGTCCCGGTGGTCTTCCACGACGCCACCCTGGACCGGGTCACCGACCGCACCGGGCGGGTGGACAGCCTGCGCTGGAGCGAGGTCCGGACGGCGCTGATCGGGGGTCGCGAACCGATCATGGCGCTGGAGGACCTGCTGGGGGCCTGGCCGGACGTCCGCTTCAACCTCGACATCAAGGCGGCCGGGGTGCTCGCCCCGCTGGTGCGCACCGTACGCCGGCTGAACATCGAGGACCGCATCTGCCTCGGCTCGTTCTCCGACGCCCGGATCGCCGCCGCCCGCCGGATGTTCGGGCCCGACGTCTGCACCTCGCTGGGTCCCAAGGGGGTCGCCGCGCTGCGGCTGTCCTCCTACTCGCCGCGGGCCGCGGGGCTGGTGCGCATCCAGGCCGGCTGCGCCCAGGTCCCGCTCGCGCTGGGTGGGCGACCGCTGGTCGACGAGCGCTTCATCGAGGCCGCGCATGCCCGGAGCCTGCAGGTGCACGTGTGGACGGTCGACGACGAGGAGGACGCGAAGCAGATGCTCGACCTGGGCGTCGACGGTGTGATGACCGACCGCCCGGCGATGCTCCGCGACGTGCTGGTGGCTCGAGGTCAGTGGACCGGAGCGTGACCGGCCGGCTGTCCGCTCGGCTCCGTTCCTGGCGGCCTGCCCCGCCACCCCTGCCCCCGGAGCTCGCCGGTCTCGTCGGCCCCGAGGACCCCGACTGGTTCGCCCGCGAGCTGGCCATCGCCGCAGCGCCGCCGTGGTGGCTCTGGCGCGGGCTGCTGCGGAGCCTGCACCGGCTGCCGGGCGTCTTCGGTCGCCTGGAGGTGACCGGGAGCATCCCCGAGGAGTGGCTGGACGGGCCGCTGCTCCTGGCGGTCAACCACATCGGTGACTTCGACACCTTCGTCGTCGCTGCGGCCCTCCACCGCGCCGGCGTCACCCCGCGGTTCATGGCGACCCGCGGCATCGTCACCGCCCCGGTCGCCGGACCCCTGCTGGAGCGCGCCGGTGGCATCCGGGTCGACCGCGGCACCGACCTCGCCGCCCACGCGCTCCGGGTCACCCAGGTGGCGCTGGCCGCCGGTGGCCATGTCGTCGCCTACCCCGAGGGACGGGTCGGGCTGACCGCGGACGGCTGGCCCGAGCGAGGGCGCACCGGGCTGGCCCGGATGGCCCTGGCCGCCGACGTGCCGGTCATCCCGGTCAGCCAGTGGGGCGCGCACGAGGTGCTGCAGTACGCCAACGACTGGGGCAAGTTGCGCACGCTGCTCCGGGCGCTGTGGCGGCGACCCGCGCTGCGCGTGCACATCGGTGCCCCGGTGTTCTTCGAGGACCTGGAGCCGGGCCGGATGGGTGACGCCAACCGGGCGCGGGTGCGGATCGCCGCCGCGCTGACCCGTGGCCTGGCCCCGCTGCGAGCCGGCGAGCCGACCGACCGGATCGCGTTCACCGACCCCACCCGGCCCACCACCGCGGTGGCGGCGTTCCCCGGCGGCGTGGTGCCCGAGGCCATCCCGTGACCGGCCGGTGCTGGACCCGCCCTCCTGCGGCTGGCACCCTGCGCCGGTGACCGACGCACCGCCCGCACCCGCCGGGTCCGACGTCCCCCGCGCCGACCGGGCGCTGCGCCGCGAGCGCGCCGGCTGGTACTCCTACGACTGGGCGATGTCGGTCTTCAACACCTCGGTGACGACCGTCTTCCTCGCCCCCTACCTCACCTCGATCGCCGAGGCGGCCGCCGACGCGCAGGGGCGGATCCACCCGCTGGGCATCAGCATCCCGCCAGGCAGCTGGTTCGGGTACGTGCTGTCGCTCTCGGTCGTGCTCCAGGTGCTGGTGCTGCCGGTCACCGGGGCGATCGCCGACCGCAGCGGCCGCAAGCGTCAGCTGCTGGCCGGCTTCGCCACCGTCGGCTCGGTGGCCACCATGGCGCTGTTCTTCGTCGCCGGGGAGCGGTACCTGCTGGGTGCGGCGCTGTTCGTCGCCGCGAATCTCGCCTTCGGCGCGGCCACCGTCGTCTACTACTCCTGGCTGCCCGACCTCGCCGGCCCCGACGAGCGGGACGCCGTCTCCAGCCGGGGGTGGGCCTTCGGCTACCTCGGCGGCGCCCTGCTGCTCGCGGCGAACCTCGCGCTTTTCACCCAGTACGAGTCCCTGGGCCTGACCGAGGGCGAGGCGGTGCGGATCTGCCTGGCCTCGGCCGGCCTCTGGTGGGCCGGGTTCACCGTGGTCAGCGTCTCGCTGCTGCGCAACCGCCGGCCGCGGGAGTCCGCCCTGGTCCCGGCCCACGGCGGGGCGCTGACCGGCGGCTTCCGGCAGCTGGGCGCCACCCTGCGCGAGATGCGCCGCTACCGGCTGACGCTGTGGTTCCTCGCCGCGTACCTGCTGTTCAACGACGGCGTGCAGACGATCATCGGGGTCTCGGCGCAGTACGGCGCCGAGGAGCTCGAGCTGGACCAGACGACCCTGGTATCCACCATCCTGCTGGTCCAGGTGGTCGCCTTCTTCGGGGCGATGGGCATGGGCCGGATCGCCGCGGTGGTCGGCGCCAAGCGCACCGTGCTCGGCGGCCTGGTGGTGTGGACCGGCGTGCTCGTGGCCGCCTACTTCGTGCAGGCCGGCGCGGCGGTGCAGTTCTACCTGCTCGCCGTCGTCATCGGGTTCGTGCTCGGTGGCACCCAGGCGCTGTCCCGGTCGCTGTTCAGCCAGCTGATCCCGCCGGGCAAGGAGGCAGAGTACTTCGGCCTCTACGAGATCAGCGACCGCGGCACCAGCTGGCTGGGCCCGTTCCTCTTCGCCCTCACCTACCAGCTGACCGACTCCTACCGGTACGCGATCTTCAGCCTGGTCCTCTTCTTCGTCCTCGGCGGCTTCCTGCTGGCCCGGCTGGACATGCGGCGGGCCATCGTCGAGGCCGGCAACACACCCCCGGAGCGCCTGTGACACCCGCCCCTCTGGACGGCTCGACCGACCTGCTGGAGGTGGTGCCCGTCGCCGGTGACCGGCGGCGGCATCCGGCTCCGGCGCACCTGACCTTCTTCCACGGCCCGATGGACTGCGGGAAGTCGACGCTGGCGTTGCAGGTCGACCACAACCAGAGCCGGCAGGGCCGCCACGGCCTGCTGCTCACCCAGGGCGACCGGTCCGGTGCCGCGCAGATCAGCTCCCGGGTGGGGCTCCGGCAGGCCGCGGTGGAGGTCGACGGCGACACCGACATCCGGCTGCTGGTCCGCGACCGGTGGGCGGCCGGCCAGCGGGTCGACTACCTGATCGTCGACGAGGCGCAGTTCCTCACCGGTGCGCAGGTCGAGCAGCTCGCCGAGCTGGTCGACGAGTCGCACGTCGACGTCTTCGCCTTCGGGCTGACCACCGACTTTCGGGCCCGGCTCTTCCCCGGCACGCAGCGGCTGTTCGAGCTCGCCGACGACGTCCAGCGGGTGCAGGTGATGGTGCTGTGCTGGTGCGGCCTGCCCGGGCTGCTCAACGCACGGGTGGTCGACGGGGCGATGGTCCGGGAGGGCGCCACCGTCGTCGTCGCTGACACCGAGCCCCCGGCGCCGCCGGACGGCGCGACCGGGGAGGCCGGGGAAGCCGCGGAAGCCGGGGTGCGCTACCAGGTGCTGTGCCGCCGCCATCACGCGAACGGCCAGCTGGGGTCGACGCCGACCGGTCCGGGGCAGTTGGCTCTCCGCTGAGTGGTGCCGCTCCCCCGTGGGGGTGGTTGAACGCTGGTTCATCACCCCATGCGATGATGAGCAGTCGAACGACACGGAATCTCTTTCCGTCATCTGTCGTTGACCTCTGCGACACCCCGAGCCGGATGCGTGAGCAATCGGCTGTCCGGGCAGTCCCAGACCTGACCGAGATCAGCACGAGAGGACGGTGTGCCATGGGCGAGCGTTCCCTGCGCGGAAGCCGACTGGGCAGCGTGAGCTACGAGACCGAGCGCAACACCGCGCCCATCGAGCGGCAGTACGCCGAGTACAAGTGCGCCCAGGGCCACCTGGTCACGGTGCCCTTCGCCGACGACGCGGAGCTCCCCGACACGTGGGAGTGCAAGTACGACGGTTCGGCGGCCAAGCTGGTCGGTGGCTCCGAGCCCGCCCCCAAGAAGGTCAAGCCCCCGCGCACGCACTGGGACATGCTCCTGGAGCGTCGTTCGGTGGACGACCTGGAGGAGGTGCTCGCCGAGCGCCTCGAGGTGCTCCGCGGGCGGCGCACCCGCGCCAGCTAGTCGAGCTCAGCACGCACGGAACGGCCCCGGTGGGATCTCCCACCGGGGCCGTTCCGCGTCAGCCCCCGGTCGGGCGGTCCTCGACGTCGCCCTCGATGACATCGCCCGCGACGACCCGTCCCTCGATCACCCGGTGGGCGGGGCCGGCGCGGTACACGTCGGAGGGGCCGTCGGTGACGGTGCCGTCGACGGTGCGGGTGGCCCGCACCCGGACCGGGCCCAGCCACCGGTCGGGCAGCCGGCGGGCGATCCCCCGGGCGATCAGCGCCCGGGGCAGCGCCCGGGTGAACGGCAGCAGGCACATCAGGCCGAGCAGGTCGCCGATGAAGCCGGGCAGCACCATCAGCAGCCCGCCGAGGGCGATCAGGCCGGCGTCGCCCAGGGCGCGGCCCGGGGCGCGGTGCTCCTCGGCGCGCAACCGGAGCTCGGTGAGGGCGCGGGTGCCCTGGCGCGCCAACAGCAGCCCGCCCAGGGCGCTCGTGGCCAGCGCCAGCAGCAGCGTCCAGCCCACGCCGATCCAGCTCGCGACGAGGACGAACACGACGACCTCGGCCAGCGCGCCGAGACCCACCGCCGTCCGCCAGCGTGAGGACGCCCGCCGTCGCGGGGTGTGCCCGCCGATCGCGGAGCCCATGGTCATGGATCTCTCCTCTCCTGCCGCGGCACGGACGGCCGGCGCTCCTACTGGAGTGCCTGTGTCCGCCCGCCGCGGCTGCGCGCGGGTACGGGACGGCGCACCCGCCCGGGCAGCCGGTCGGCCAGCCGGTCGAGCACGCCCCACCAGGTGACCCGTGCCAACGCCTCTCCAACGATCGAGCCGCTCATCTTGCTCCGGCCCACCGTGCGTTCGCTGAAGGTGATCGGCACCTCCACCACCCGGGCGCCGGAGCGCACCGCCCGCCAGGCCCAGTCGACCTGGAAGCAGTAGCCCTGGCTGGCCACCTGGTCGAACGGCAGGCGGGCCAGCAGGTCGGCGCGCGCCGCCCGGAAGCCCCCGGTCGCATCGGCCAGCGGCAGGCGCAGTGCCCAGCGGGTGTAGAGGTTGCCGATGCGGGAGATGGCCAGGCGGTGGCGGGGCCAGTCGAGCACCCGCCCGCCCGGCACCCAGCGCGACCCGAGCACCAGGTCCGCCTCGGCCAGGGCGGCCAGCAGGGCGGGCAGCCGCTCCGGCGGGTGCGACCCGTCGGCGTCCATCTCCACCACGACGGCGTAGCCGTGCTCGGCGGCCCAGCGGAAGCCGGCGACGTAGGCCGGGCCCAGCCCCTGCTTCCCGGCGCGGTGCAGCACGTGCACCCGCTCGTCGTCGGCGGCCCGGGCGTCGGCCAGCTCGCCGGTGCCGTCGGGTGAGGCGTCGTCGACGACCAGCACGTGAGCGCCCGGGACGGCGGCGTGCAGCCGGTCGAGCACCGTGCCCAGGTTCCCCACCTCCTCGTAGGTGGGGATCACGACCAGCACCGGGCCGGCGACGTCGGTCACCGGGCGCTCCGCCGGCGGGCCCGGCTCGAGGCCAGGGCGGCCAGGACGGCCCCCACGCCCACCGCGGTGAGCACCCACTCGGGGGTCGCGCCCAGCCGCTCGGCGACGGTGCGCTGGTCGCGCTGGGCGATCGGCTCGACGAACGAGTCGGCGGTGAACAGCTCCGAGCGGTGCACCAGCGTGCCGTCCGGGGCGACGATCGCGCTCACCCCGCTGGTCGCGGCCACCACCACCGTCCGGCCGAACTCCACCGCCCGCAGGCGGCTCATCGCCAGCTGCTGCTCGGTCTCGTCGGTGTAGCCGAACGTGGCGTTGTTGGTCTGCACGACGATCATGCCCGCACCGTCGTCGACGACGTCGGCCACCAGGCCGTCGTAGGCGACCTCGAAGCAGATGACGTCGCCGACCCGCGCTCCCCCGATGTCCAGGGTGCCCACCTCGGAGCCGTGCGCGAAGTCGGTGACCCGGTCGACCAGCGGGCTGAAGAAGCGGAAGAACGGCCGGGCGGGCACGTACTCGGCCAGGGGCACGGGGTGCCGTTTGACGTAGGTCTCCCCCGGGCCGGTGACCGGGTCCCACACGATGCCGGTGTTGGAGATCTTCTCCCCCGGCCCCCGGACGACCGCGCCGACCAGGATCGGGGCGTCGATGGCCCGGGCGGCGCCGCTGATCACCCGGGCGGCGTCGGCGTTGGTGTACGGGTCGATGTCGGAGCTGTTCTCCGGCCAGATCACCAGGTCGGGCTGGTCGGCCTCCCCCGCGGCGACGGCGTCGGCCAGCCGGATCGTCTCGGCTGCGTGGTTGTCCAGCACCGCCCGCCGTTGAGCGTTGAAGTCCAGGCCGGCGCGCGGCACGTTGCCCTGGATCACCGCGACGGTGCGGGTCGGGCCACCCTCGGTGAGCGAGGAGCCGGCCAGGGGCAACCAGGCAAGCGCACCGACGGCCGGCACGGTCAGGGCGGCGACGAGCGGGACGGCGGCCGAACGCAGCGCCGTCCGGCGGCTGCCCCCCGCTCCGGCCCTCCGCGCCCGGACGACGGCGGCGGCCAGCAGCGTCCCGGTGAGCGCCACGGCGAACCCGACCAGCGGAACGCCGCCGTAGGCGGCCAGTGCGGTGAACGGCCCCTCCGCCTGGCTGAAGCCGAGCCTGCCCCACGGGAAGCCACCCAGCGGCCAGCGGCCCCGCAGCGCCTCCTGCGCGACCCACAGCGCGGCCGCCCACACCGGCCAGCCGGGCAGCCGGGAGGTCAGCGCCGTCGCGCCGCCGAGCAGCGCGAAGTACAGGGCCTCGGTGACCGCCAGCGCCAACCAGGGGAAGGAGCCGACGTAGATCCCGCTCCAGGACAGCAGCGGGACCATGGTGACCAGCCCGAGGACCAGGCCCAGCCACAGCCCGCCGCGCACCCGCTGACCGCGGACGGCGAGCGCCAGCGCGGCCGGGCCGAGCACGGCGAGGGCTGCGAGGTCGTGCGCGGGGAACGCCAGGTAGAGCGCCAGCCCGCCGAGGGCCGCGACCGCGGTGCGCCAGGGCCACCGGCGGGTGGGGGTCGGCACGGGTCCCTCGGCCGGGACCCCGGCCGAGGCCGCCGTCACCGTGCCGCTCACCGTCACTGCCGACACCGCCGCCCTCCGCGCTTGCCCGGACGACGGTCCGGGAGATGGTCGGCCGCGTGGCGAACGGGGCCGGGGGCCGCCGCACCGGGTGCGGCGGCCTCCGTCCAGCATCCCATCCCGGGACGCCGTCCCGGCCGGACGTGCCGGTCGGCCCTGCTGGTCCGGCTCGGGGCCCCGCGCCTTCGGGCCGGTGCAGCAGCGGCTGGATGCGACCGCTGCGCCGTTGTCTGGTGACGCGGAGCCCCGCAGAGCGGGACCGGATGGTGACCGGTCCGCCCGGGACGGACCGCGCCGAGAGTAGGGACCGGCGACGTGTGAGGGAACCACCGGGGGCCCTGCGGTGACCAGCGGGTCGGACCGTTACCCGACCGTTACCTGGGTGCGGCGCGCCAGGTCGACATGACGATCCGGAGCGGTCGACGTGTCGGCATGTCGACACGGGCGTGCCCCGGTGCTCAGCTGCTGGGGCCGGGCACCACCAGCGTCGCGACCGCCTCGACCACCCGCAGCGGCGGGTCGAGCACCCGGGCGGCGGATGCGCCGCGGGACGGCTCCGCGCGGGCGACGACCTCCGCCCAGCAGCGCAGCTCCCGGCTGCGCCGGCCCACCCGCACCACCTGGCAGGAGGCCTCCAGCACGTCCCCGGCCTGCACCGGGGCGAGGAACCGGACCTCCGAGTACCCGGCGAGCAGCCCCTCGTCGCCGTCGGCGCGCATGGCCACCTCGGTGGCGACGTCGCCGAACAGGCCCATCGTGTAGGCCCCGTCGACGAGGTCCCCGCCGTAGTGGGCGTGCGCGTGCGGCACGTAGCGGCGGTGCGTGACGGTCAAGCCGATCCGGGGATCGTCCATGTGGGGGCCTCCTCTGCCGGGACGAGCGCGTGCACGAGATAGCTGGCGACCTCGCCGGGCGTCGTCCCCCGGCCGAAGACCTTGTCCACGCCGAGCTCGGACGCCATCGCCGGGTCGAAGCGGGGCCCGCCCACCACCAGGAGCGGGCGGGACTCCCCCATCGCCTCGCGGAACGCGCCGGCCAGCTCGCGGGTGTTGCGCAGGTGGGCGTCCCGCTGGGTGACCACCTGGGAGACCAGGACGGCGTCGGCCCGCCGGTCCCGGGCCGCGCGGACCAGCTCGGGCACGCCCACCTGCGCACCGAGGTTGGTCACCTGCAGCTCCCGGTAGTACTCCAGGCCCTTCTCCCCCGCGAACCCCTTGAGGTTGAGGATCGCGTCGATGCCCACCGTGTGCGCGTCGGTGCCGATGCACGCCCCCAGCACCACGAGGCTGCGGCGCAAGCGGGTCTTCACCGCGGCGTTGACCTCGCTGGGCGACAACAGCGGGTAGGCCCGCTCCTCCACCTGGACGGCGTCGAGGTCGACCAGGTGTCGCACGCTGCCGTAGACGACGAAGAAGGTGAAGGCCGCGCCGTCGCCCGCCGGCCCACCCCCACCACCGATGCCGGCGCTGTGCACCACCATCGCCGGCTCGATGCCCATCTTCTGCGCCAGCTGCAGCGCCGCGCCCTCGGCCCTCGGTCCCGGTGGCACCGGCAGGGTGAACGACGTCTGCACCATCCCGTCACCGGTGGTGTCCCCGTACGGGCGCACCACGCTCCCCATCCCGGTTCCGCCGAAAGGGCCATCCTGGCGGTCGTCAGGCACGGGACACCTCTCGGGTGAGCAGCTCGGTGGCCGGGTCGTAGTGGTCCGCGGCCTTGGCGACGACGCCGTCCAGGCCCTTGCCGCCGTCCGGCGACCGCCTGGTGATGCCGAACGTGCCGTCGGCGATGGCCTGGATCAGCCCCTGCGGGTGGTCGGCGATCCGTGCCAGCAGCCCCACCGCCTCGGTGAGCACGGTGTGCGCCCGGCGGTCGATGAAGCCGCCGGGCGGCGGGGAGAAGTCCTCGTGCAGGTTGCCCGCGGCCTCCAGCACGTACCGGACGTTGCGCAGCGCCAGGTCGCGGTCGGACAGCCAGGGGGTGACCACGGCCTCGGTCATCATCCCGACCAGCAGGATGCCCTGACCGGTGAGGGCCCCGGCCAGGTTGAAGAAGCCGTCGAGCAGGTAGCCGCGGAACACGTCGCCGGTCATGTGCTTGGTCGGCGGCATCCACTTCAACGGGGCGTCCGGGAACAGCTCGCGGGCCAGCAGGGCGTGCGCCAGCTCCAGCCGGAACGAGTCCGGCACCGACGGGTCGATCTCGAAGGCGTGGCCCAGGCCCAGCTGCCAGTCGGCGAGGCCGGCCTCCTTGGCCAGGGTCTCGTTGAGCAGCTGGCTGACCGTGACGGTGTGCGCCTCGTCAACGGCGTCGGCGGTGGTGAGGTAGTTGTCCTCGCCGGTGTTGATGACGATGCCGGCGCGGGCGTGCACCATCCGGCTGAACCGCTGGTCGACGAAGGTGCGGCGCGGGTTGATGTCGCGGAAGAGGATCCCGTACATCGCGTCGTTGAGCATCATGTCCAGCCGCTCCAGGCCGGCCAGCACGGCGATCTCCGGCATGCACAGCCCGGAGGCGTAGTTGGTCAGCCGGACGTAGCGGCCCAGCTCCGCGCTGACGTCGTCCAGCGCCGCCCGCATCAGCCGGAAGTTCTCCTGGGTGGCGTACGTGCCGGCGTAGCCGGTGCGGGTGGCGCCCTCGGGCACGTAGTCCAGCAGCGACTGCCCGGTCGAGCGGATGACGGCGATGACGTCGGCGCCGGCGCGGGCGGCGGCCTGCGCCTGCGGGATGTCCTCGTGGATGTCGCCGGTGGCCACGATCAGGTAGATCCACGGCCGGCGGGGCGGGTCGCCGTGGGTGGCCACCAGCTCCTCCCGGCGGGCCCGGTTGGCGTCGATCCGGGCGATGCCCCCGGCGACGGCGGCGCGGGCGGCCTCCCGCGCGCGGTCGGCGGCGGCGCCCTCGGGAACGGTGAACCGGGCGGTGCCCGCGCCCACCTGCGCGGCGAGCTCCGGCAGCGTGCCGCCGTCGCGCAGTGCGTGCCAGACCGGCAGCGCGACACCGTGCTCCAGGCCCGCCTGGTCGCGGACGGCGTCCACCACGCGGTTGACCCAGGGCACCCGGTCCTGCTGCTCGGCCCCGCCGCCGGTGACCGGGTCGGTGCCGGTCAACCCGGCCAGCCGCAGCACCGCCCGCTCCACGGAGACGGTGGTGTGCGCCGCCGCCAGGTCGACCACCGGGGCGGCCGCCGTCGCGGCCAGCTCCCGGGCCCTGGCGACCAGCGCCGGGTCCAGCGTCAGCTTCCCGCTCACCACGCCTCGCTCTCCGCGCCCACCGTGAGGTCGGCGGGGGTCATCGGGGGTCCTCGATCGGGTGGCCGGCGACGATCAGCTGCCGGCACGCCGGACGGCTGCGGGTGGCGAGCACCGCGGACAGGGGCTGCTCGGTAGCCCACAGCGCCAGGTCCGCCGGCGCGCCGACCGCCAGCGGCCCCTCCGGGTGCTCGGCGCGCGCGGCCACCCAGCCGCCGTGGGTGGCGGCGTCGAAGGCGTCGAAGGGGCGCATGCCCGAGCCGGGGGTGGTGTGGTCGACCGCAGCGTGCACCCCGCCCCACGGGTCCATCGGCGTCACCGGGGCGTCGCTGCCGAGGGCGACCGGGACGTCGCCGTCGACCAGGTCGGCCAGCGGGTTGGTCGCCGCCGCCCGGGCGACCCCGAGCCGCTCGGCGTACATGCCCGTGGGCCCGCCCCACAGCGCGTCGAACGCGGACTGCACGCTGGCCACCATCCCCCAGCGGCGCAGCTGGTCGATCGCGTCGGGGTCCACCATCTCCAGGTGCTCCAGCCGGTGGCGGCAGGCCCGGACGGCGTCGCGCCCCAGCTCCTCGACGACGGCGCCGACGGCGGTGAGCACCTGGGCCACCGCGGCGTCGCCGATCACGTGGAAGCCGGCCTGCACCGATGCCCTCGTGCAGGCCCGCAGGTGCTCGACCAGCTGGCCGGTCTCGAAGCGCAGCGCCCCGGTCGTCTCCGGGCGGTCGGTGTACGGGCTGCTCAGCGCGGCGGTGTGCGAGCCGAACGCCCCGTCGCAGAACAGGTCGCCGCCGGCACCGGCCAGGCCGAGCTCGGCGACGACGTCGAGGCCGCCGCGTTCGAACAGCTCACCCCAGTACCCGAGCACCCGCGGCCCGGGCTGCTCGGCGGCCAGCTGCAGCAGCCCGGACAGGTCGTCGGCGCCGGAGACCTCCGGGCCGGCCATCTCGTGCACCGTCCCGATGCCCAGCGCCGCGGCCGCGTCCAGGGTGGCGCGCTGGGCGGTGCGCCGCTGCACCGGGTCGACCGAGCCGTAGGCGAGCCGGCGAGCGGCGTGGTGCGCGTCCAGCCGCAGCCGGCCGTCCGCGGAGAAGCCGGGCAGCTCGGTGACCCGCGGGAGGCGGTCGAGCAGGGCGGTGGAGACCGTCGCCGAGTGGACGTCGATCCGGGCCAGGTACGCGGGCCGGTCCCCGACCACGGCGTCCAGGTCGTGCCGGGTGAGCCCGCGCCCCTCGGGCCAGGCCGTCTCGTCCCAGCCGGTGCCCAGCACCACGCCGGTGGGGGCCGCCGCGGCGTGCGCGGTGACCCGGGCCAGCGCCGAGCGCAGGCTGTCGGCGCCGGCGAGGTCGAGCCCGGTGAGCGCCAGCCCGGTGGCGGTGGCGTGCACGTGGGCGTCGACGAACGCCGGGGTGAGCAGCGCTCCCCCGCCGTCCAGGGCGAGGTCCGCCCGCGGGGCGTCGGCAGCGTCGCCCAGCCACGCGATGCGGCCGTCGACGACGTGCACCGCCCGGCCCGGACGGTCGCCCACGGTCACACCGGTCACCAGCAGGTTCACCGGGCCACTCGCGGGTCGATCAGCGCCCGGACCCCCGGCGTGCGCCGGTACAGGTCGATCGCCAGGGCCGCGTGCCCCGGCGTGTAGCCGTTGCCCACCAGCATCGTCACGTCTGCCGCCATCCCCTCAGCTCCCAGGGCCGCCGCCGAGAAGGACGTGGCCATGGAGAAGAAGACCACGGTGCCGCCGTCGGCCGTCGCGAGGACCGCCCCGTGCTCGGCGCCGGGGACGTCGACGCACACGACGGTGACGTCGACCGGCTTCCCCACCGCGGCCGCCACCGCCAGTGGATCGGTGGCGTCGGCGACGACCACCTCGTCGGCCAGGCCGGCCGCGCGCAGCGCCGCGGCCTCGGTGCCGTCCCGGACGACGCCCACCAGGCGGCCCGCCCGGGCATCGCGCGCCGCGGCCAGGCTCAGGCAACCGGACTTGCCGGCCGCGCCGAGGACGGCGACCGACGGGCGGTGCCCGGCACGGTGCACGACCCGCTCGGTGGCGGCCGGCGCCCCGCAGACGTCCAGCACCGCCAGCGCGACCTGCTGCGGCACGTCGTCGGGGAGGACGGCGGCGATCGAGCGGGCGAAGAGGATCGCCGTCCCCTCGGCCGGCACCTGCTCGCCGCGCCCGTCCCAGCGGGCAAGCCCGTCGGTGATCCGCAGCGGGGTCAGCGTCAGCGACACCAGCGTGGCCACCGGGTCACCGGGCACCAGGCCCAGCGGTGACCGGTCACCGACCTCCTCGACGACGCCGACCAGCATCCCGCCGGAGCCGGTGACCGGGTTGTGCATCTTCCCCCGGGCCTCGACGATGCCCAGCACCGCGGCCCGGACGGCGTTCCCGTCGCCGCCGTGGGCCTCGGACAGCTGGCGGAACGAGGCGGCGTCGAGGTTGAGCCGGGAGACCGCGATGCGCACCTCGTCCGGGCCGACCCGCGGATCCGGGTCGAGCCGGGTGGCCGCCTGCGGCAGCACGCCGGGCGGGTCGAGCACCCGGTGGACGCCCAGGGCGCGGGGCAACGAGTCGGTCGCCATCGGCACCCACCCCTTCGCTCGTCGGCGCTGACTGCCGGAGAACCTACCGTGAAACCCGCTACATGCCGAAGGACTTCCCGTATGGTCGCTGCACGGAGTCGCCAGGGGGCCTGAGGGTGCCCCGCGGAGGACGGAGCAGCGGTGCGGGAGCAGCCCTACGAGTACGTCGCCCGGGAGCTCGTCGAGCCGGACTGGCGCCGGCTGCCCGGCTTCGCCGACGTGACCGAGGCCGAGTGGCGCAGCGCCCAGTGGCAGCGTGCGCACTGCGTGAAGAACGTGCGGCAGCTGCGCGGGGTGTACGGAGAGCTGCTCGACGACTCCTTCTACGCCGACGTCGAGGCCGACCAGGCCGGGCGGGCGACCATGTCCCTGCTGCTGCCGCCGCAGGTGCTCAACACCATGGTGCCGACGGAGGAGCCCACCACCGCGGCGATGCTGGCCGACCCGGTGCGCGGCTACATGCTCCCGGTGGCCTCCGACCGGCTCGCCGGCGACGACGCCAGCCACCCGTACGCCTCGCGCGACTCGCTGCACGAGCACGAGATGTGGGCGGTCGAGGGGCTCACCCACCGCTACCCGACCAAGGTGCTCGCCGAGCTGCTGTCGACCTGCCCGCAGTACTGCGGGCACTGCACCCGGATGGACCTGGTGGGCAACTCGACCCCCGCCGTCCCGAAGCTCAGGTTCGAGCTCAAGCCGGTCGACCGGCAGGGCGCGATGCTGCAGTACCTGCGCGAGACCCCCGGGGTGCGCGACGTCGTCGTCTCCGGTGGCGACGTGGCCAACCTGCCGTTCAAGAACCTGGAGGCGTTCGTCGCCGGGCTGCTGGAGATCGAGTCGGTGCGCGACGTCCGGCTGGCCTCGAAGGCGCTGATGGGGCTCCCGCAGCACTGGCTGCAGGGCGAGGTGGTCGACGGGATGGGCCGGCTGGCCGCCACCGCCCGAGCCCGCGGCGTCTCGCTGGCGGTGCACACCCACGTCAACGCCGCCCAGTCGGTGACCCCGCTGGTCGCCGAGGCCGCGCGGACCCTGCTGGCCGCCGGGGTGCGCGACGTGCGCAACCAGGGCGTGCTGCTCGCCGGCGTCAACGACACCGCCGGGCAGCTGCTGGACCTCTGCTTCGCCCTGCTCGACGGCGCCTCGATCACGCCCTACTACTTCTACATGTGCGACATGATCCCCAGCGCCGAGCACTGGCGGGTCTCCCTCGCGCACGCCCAGACGCTGCAGCACGACCTGATGGGCTACCTGCCCGGCTTCGCCACGCCGCGGATCGTCTGCGACGTGCCCTACGTCGGGAAGCGCTGGGTGCACCAGGTCGCCGAGTACGACCGCGAGCGCGGCATCAGCTGGTGGACGAAGAACTACCGCACCGGCATCGAGCGTGCCGACGCCGCTGCGCTGGACCGCCGGCACGCCTACTACGACCCGGTGCACACCCTGCCGCCGTCGGGGCGGGCGTGGTGGGCCGCGCAGCGCACCGGCGCCCTCTCCCCGGTGGGCTGAGCCCGGGATCAGGTGACCTGATCATGCGTGCTCCTGGCTCACTGTGGGAGGTGAGCCAGGAGCACGTGCGGTGAGCCAGGACGGGCATCGGGGTGGGCGGGGCCCGCGGCCGGGCCGGAGCCAGCCGAGCGTTTCCGGTCGGGACGACGGCGGTAGCCAGGACCGGTGGACCTGTTGTGCACCGACCGGCTGCGGCTGCGCGCCTGGACGACGGACGAGGCCGATCTCGCCCGGCTGGCCGACCTGTACAGCCGGGAGGAGGTGACCCGCTGGCTCGGCGGCCCGCCCACGGTGGCACCGGCCGAGCTGGTGCAGCGCTGGGAGCTGGTGCACCAGCTGGACGCCCGGCACGGGTGCTGGGCGATCGAACCCCGCGACGGCGGCGCGGTCGCCGGCACGGTGCTGCTCAAGCCGCTGCCCAACGGGGTGGGCGAGGTGGAGGTCGGCTGGCACCTGCACCCGGACAGCTGGGGCTGCGGTTACGCCACCGAGGCCGCCCGCGCCGTCGTCGACCGGGCGTTCGGCGAGGGGCTGGCCGAGGTGTACGCGGTGGTGCGGCCGGACAACACCCGCTCACTGGCCGTCTGCGACCGGCTGGGCATGGTGCCGCTGGGCCGCACGCGCCGCTGGTACGGCACCGAGGTCGAGGCGTTCCGGCTCAGCGCCCCGGAGGAGTGAGCGACCGGTGGAGTGGTTCAGCGATCCCGATGCCTGGCTCAGCCGGCTGGTCGTCACCCGGGGCGTGGCGGTGGTCTACCTGCTCGCGTTCGTCGCGGCGCTGCGCCAGGGGCCGGCGCTGCTGGGCACGCACGGGCTGACCCCGGTCCCCCGCTTCCTCCGGCACGCCTCGTTCCGCCGCGCGCCCAGTCTCTTCCACTGGCGTTGGTCCGACGGGTTGTTCGCCGGCGTCTGCTGGGCGGGCATCGCCCTGTCGCTCGCCGTCCTGACCGGGCTGGCCGACCGGCTGCCGGTGGCGGGCTGGATGGCGCTGTGGCTGGCCCTCTGGGGGCTGTACCTGTCGATCGTCAACGTCGGCCAGATCTGGTACGGCTTCGGCTGGGAGACGCTGCTGCTGGAGACCGGCTTCCTGATGGTCTTCCTCGGTCCGGCGCACGTCGCGCCGCCGACGCTGGTGCTGTGGCTGCTGGCCTGGCTGCTGTTCCGGCTGGAGTTCGGCGCCGGCCTGATCAAGCTGCGCGGTGACCGCTGCTGGCGCGACCTGACCTGCCTGGACTTCCACCACGAGACCCAGCCGATGCCCGGCCCGCTGAGCTGGTGGTTCCACCGGTTGCCGCCGCGGCTGCACCGGGTGGAGACGCTGGCCAACCACGTCACCCAGCTCGTGGTCGTGTTCGGGCTGCTCGCGCCGCAGCCGGTCGCGAGCGCCGCCGCGCTCGTCGTCGTGATCACCCAGGGCTACCTGGTGATCAGCGGGAACTTCGCCTGGCTCAACTGGCTGACCCTGGTGCTCGCCCTCGGGCTGATCGACGGCAGCTGGTACGCCGCCGTGCTGCCGGTCGACCCGCCGGCGCAGCTGGACTCCCCTCCCTGGTTCGCCGCCGTCTCGATCGCGCTGACGGTGCTGGTCGCCGTGCTCAGCGTCGCGCCGGTGCGCAACCTGCTGTCCCGGCAGCAGCGGATGAACACCAGCTTCGACCCGCTGCGGCTGGTCAACAGCTACGGCGCCTTCGGGTCGGTCACCCGGGTGCGCCGGGAGCTGGTGGTGGAGGCGACCGACGAGCCGGGGCCGGACGCCGTCTGGCGGGAGTACGAGTTCCGGGGCAAGCCCGGCGACCCGTACCGTCGGCCCCCGCAGTGGGCGCCGTACCACCTGCGGCTGGACTGGCTGATGTGGTTCGTCGCCCTCTCCCCCGCCTACGGCCGCAGCTGGCTGACCGCGTTCCTCGGCAAACTGCTGGACGCCGACCCGGCCACGCTCCGGCTGCTCCGCTCGGCACCGTTCGGGGACCGGCCGCCGGCCGCCGTCCGGGTGCTGGTCTACCGCTACCGGTTCACCACCCGCGCGGAGCGGCGGGAGTCCGGCGCCTTCTGGCACCGCACCTACGAACGGGAGCTCGTGCCCCCGGTGACGCGGGCGGAGCTGGGGCCGGTGCGCTGACTCAGCGACCGCGGCGGGCCAGCCGGCGGCGCAGACGGGCCACCGGGTGCGGCGTCCTCGGCTTGGCCCGGCTACCCCCGGCGTGGGAGGTGTCCAGCGCCGCGGCCTGCTCCGGCGTCGGTGCCGAGCCGCCGAGGTGGGCCGGTAGCCACCAGCGGTCGTCGTCGCCGGCGGGCTGGTCGGGGTAGGTGCGCTGGGCCTCGGCCAGCAGCTCCTCCATCGCTGCCCGGGTGCGTCGCAGCACGGCCTGCGCCTTCTCCCCCGGCTCGGGGACGATGGGCTCGCCGACGACCACCGTCACCGCCACCCCGCGCGTGAACACCACCTTGTGCCCCTTGGTGGCGATCCGCTGCCCGCCCCACACGGCGGCCGGCAGGATCGGCACGCCGGCGTCCAGCGCCATCCGCGCGGCGCCGGCCTTCAGGTCCTTGACGGTGAACGAGCTGCTGATCGTCGCCTCGGGGAAGACGCCGACGACCTGGCCGTCCTTGAGCGCCCGCACCGCGGAGTCGAACGCCGCGGCGCCGGCCTTGCGGTCGACCGGGATGTGCTGCATGGCCCGCATGAACGGACCGGCGAACCAGTGCTCGAACACCGAGGCCTTCGCCATGAACCGGACCAGGCGGTGCTGCGGCAGCGCCGCCAGCCCCAGGAAGGTGAAGTCGAGGTAGCTGACGTGGTTGCTGCACACGATCGCGCCGCCGGAGGTGGGCACGTGCTCGCTGCCCCGGACGTCGAAGCGGAAGCCGAAGAGCCGGAACACGACCAGCGCCATCCGGATGACGAACCGGTAGGGCCGGTCGCGCCGGTCCGGACGAGGCCCGAAGAGGTCGCGACGGACGATGTCGCCCCAGCTGGCGGTGTACATGAGCGGACCCTAACCAACGGTCCCGTAGGTCGGCCCGCTCACCCGACGTGGGTGGCCGCCACCGCCTCCCGGACGACGGCGGCGAGGTCCCCGGTCTCGGCGAACACCGACCGCTGCTGGTGCGCGCCGGTACCCCGGCTGAGCAGCTCGGCGAGGCCCTCCTCGACCTGCTCGAGGTCGCCGGCGTCGTCCAGCGCGGGGCGGACGTGCGCCAGCAGCGCGTCGAGCACCTCGCCGGAGGGCGCAGGTCGACCCGACCGGGGGTCGACGAGGACGTCGTCCAGGCCGGACCGCGCGGCCCGCCAGGCGGCGACGCGGATCAGCTCGGTGGGGACGTCGGGGGCGGGCACCCCGGCCCGCCACTGGCGGGCGGCGGTCTCCACGAGGGCCCGCACGAGCCCGGCGTGCAGGACGGCGTCGGCCACCCGCAGCACCACGTCGGCGATCCGCACCTCGACCGTGGGCCAGGACGCCGACAGCCGGGCGTCGAAGTAGACCATCCCCTCGTCCAGGACGGTGCCGGTGGCGGTGAGGTCGGCCACGAGCCGGTGGTAGGCCTCGGGCGTGCCGAACCGCCCGGTGGGGCCGGCGGAGGGCCAGCGGTTCCAGACCTGGGAGCGGAAGCTCGCGTACCCGGTGTCCCGGCCGCCCCAGAACGGGGAGTTGCTGGTCAGCGCGGTCAGCACCGGCAGCCAGACGCGGATCCGGTCGAGGACGGCGACGCCCTCCTCGTCGTCGGACACCGACACGTGCACGTGGCAGCCGCAGGTCAGCACCTCCTCGGCGGTGAGGCCGAACGCCTCGATCATCCGGGTGTACCGGCGGCCCGGGGTGGCCACCGGCTGCACCGGCACCGGCGAGGTGGCCAGGGCCGCCACCCGTGCGCCCACCGCCGCGGCGGCGGCATCGGCCCGGGACCGCCACCAGGCGAGCTCGGCGGTCACCTCGTCCAGGTCCCGGCAGACCCGGGTGCCCAGCTCGATCTGCTGCTCCTTCAGCTCGGGCACGAGATGCGCCTCGGGTGTCCCGTCGTCGTCCTCCCGCTCGGCGCGGTCGTGGTCCTGGACGGTCTCCCCCTCTCCGCGGCGCGCGGCGGCCTCCAACGCCTCGGGGCCCAGCGGCACGGGAGTGCCCGACTCGGCGACGACCAGCAGTTCTTCCTCGACTCCCACCGTGCGCACGTCGCCATGATCACCGGTGCACCGTTTGCGGCGCCCATCGAGACGGTGGTCGACTGCCGCCCGGTTCGTCGAGGCGAAGGCGCCCGGAGGGCGCCGTGATCACGGTCTCGGCAGGTGACCACAATTTGATCATGTGAAGTTGTTGGGGATAACGGTAGAGTCCGGGCATGTCCGGTCGGTGGCAGCCTCCGCTGCCGCACATGCCCACCCCGCCCGCCGAGCGCGCCTGGCAACGGCTGGCCGTGCCCCGGGGGTACGAGTCGCAGTGGCGCCGGCTGGTCGAGGCCGCGCTGGAGCTCGACCTGGGGCCGGACGACCTCGCCGCCGGAGGGTTCGAGGAGCTCGCCGCCGCGCGGGAGTGGAAGCCGGCGACCGTCACGCTCTACAGCAAGGTCGCGCGCTACGGCGGGCTGGACCTGCCGCTCCCCTCCACCCCCGAGCCGGATCCGCCGGTGCTGGACCTGCGGCCGCTCACCCAGCTGCGCAGCGACGACCCCGAGCACCTGCGCACCGTGGCGTGGTGCGCGCTGGCTCTGCAGTGGCCGGCGACGGTGAGCCAGTTCCGGTCACTGCGGCGGGACCAGGTCGACGTGTCCGGGCGCGGGCTGCGGATCCGCACCGACGACGGCGACTGGACCGTCCGCGGCGCCACCCAGGCCTGGACGGCGTGGGAGGCGTCCCGGAACCGCTTCCCGACCCTGGCCGCCAGCCCGTGGGTGCTGCCGGCGCTGCGCCGGGGGCCGGGCGTGGACAGCCACGTCGGTGGTCGGCTGTCCACCCAGGCGTTGCAGACGACGTTCGCCAAGCACGCGGCCAACACCGGGCGACACCTGCAGGCCACCGCGCTCCCCCGCCACCGGGACGCGGTCGATGCCCTGGCCGCGGTCTACCTGACGCTCTCCTACGACTCCTACCGCCGGCTGGCGCTGGCCGCCGGTGCACCGCCGGTCGCCACCCGGGGCACGGTGCGGGCGCTGCGCAGCGTGCACCGGACGAGCCGGCTGGCCGGCTGACGCCGCTCAGCAGAGCGCCAGCTGCTCGGGCTCGGCGGCCGGCTCCCGGTCCGCGCTCGCTGCGCGGCCCGGCAGGCTGCCGGCAGGGAAACCGGCCGACTCGTCGCCGGGCAGGCCGCTCGTCGAACCGGTCCCCAGGCCCCGGGCCGTACCACCGCTCTGCCGGTCCAGGCCGTACCGCGCGAGCAGCGGCGCGACCCGGCCGGCGAGCCAGGTGCGGTACTCGGCGGGCACGTAGGCGCCCCGGCCGTAGAGCTGCCGGTAGCGCGGCACGAGGGTCGGGTGCTCCCGGGTCAGCCAGGCGGTGAACCACTCCCGGGCGCCGGGGCGCAGGTGCAGCGGCAGGACGGTGACTCCGGTGGCGCCGGCGTCGGCGATGGCCGCGATCGCCGCCTCGAGGTGGTCGATCCGGTCGGTGAGCCCGGGCAGCACCGGGGCGAGGAACACCCCGCAGGGCAGCCCGGCGTCGGTGATCGCCCGGACCAGGTCCAGCCGCGCCCGCGGGGTGGGGACGCCGGGCTCCAGTGACCGGTGCAGGTCGTCGTCCCAGATGGCCATCGACACGCCCATGCCGATCGGCACGTCCTGGGCCGCGGCGGTCAGCAACGGCACATCGCGCCGGGCCAGTGTGCCCTTGGTTAGCACCGAGAACGGCGTGCCGGACGACGCCAGGGCGCTGATGATCCCGGGCATCAGCCGGTAGCGGCCCTCGGCCCGCTGGTACGGGTCGGTGTTCGTGCCCAGCGCCACGTGCTCCCGCTGCCAGGACGGACGGGCGAGCTCCCGGCGCAGCACCTCGGCGATGTTGGTCTTGACCACGATCTGCTGGTCGAAGTCGGCACCGGAATCGAGTTCCAGCCACTCGTGCGTCGATCGTGCGAAGCAGTAGGTGCACGCATGGGAGCAGCCCCGGTAGGGGTTGATCGTGTGCCCGAACGGCATCGCCGAGCCCTTCGGCACGGCGTTGAGCGCGCTCTTGGCCCGCACCTCGTGGAAGGTCAGCCCGGGGAACTCCGGCACCTGCACCCGGCGCAGCAGGCCGCGCACGGTGGGCAGCCCGGGCAGCGTCGTCGGCTCGTCGAGGTCGAGCTTCTGGGCGTCCCACCGCATGCCGACCATCCGAACACACGTTCGAAACGGTGTCCAGTGGGACGCGGCCTCAGATCGGCGGGCGCTTCTCGTAGGCGGTGGAGAGCACGACCGTCGTCCGGGTGGTGACGTTGGCCGCGGCCCGGATCTCCTGCAGCAGCACCTCCAGCGCGTCGGGTGAGGCCACCCGCACCTTGAGGATGTAGCTCTCCACGCCGGCGACCGAGTGGCACTCCTCGATGGCGCTGAGGTGCGCGAGCCGGGCCGGGGCGTCGTCGGGCTGGGCGGCCTCGATCGGGGTGATCGACACGAAGGCGGTCAGCGGCAGCCCCAGGGACTTCGCGTCCAGGTGCGCGCCGTACCCGGTGATCAGCCCGCGCTGCTCCAGCCGCCGCACCCGCTGGTGCACCGCGGAGACCGACAGCCCCACCCGCTCGGCGAGGTCGGTGTAGCTGGCCCGGCCGTCGCGGGCCAGCGCCGACAGCAGCGCCCGGTCGACGTCGGGCGCGGGGCCGGGGTCAGCCGGGGAGTTCGACGAGCTCACGGGGGCCCTCGTTCAGCGTGCGGACGCCGTCGTCGGTGCAGACCACGATGTCCTCGATCCGGGCGCCGCAGCGCCCGGCCAGGTAGATGCCGGGCTCGACGGAGAACGCCATGCCCGGCTCCAGCGGCAGGTCGTTGCCGGCGACGACGTAGGGCGCCTCGTGGGTGTCCAGCCCGATCCCGTGCCCGGTGCGGTGGATGAACTGCTCGCCCCAGCCCGCCTCGGTGATGACGTCGCGGGCCACCGCGTCGATCTGCTCGCAGGTCACGCCCGGTCGCACCGCGGCCGTCGCGGCCTCCTGCGCGCGCTGGAGCACGGCGTACCACTCGGCGGTCTCGGCGTCGGCCGAGCCGCCCACCACGTAGGTGCGGGTGCAGTCCGACCGGTAGCCGGTGGCGGTCTCCCCGCCGATGTCGACCACCACCAGGTCGCCGGCCTGCACCACCCGGTCGGAGAGCTCGTGGTGCGGGCTGGCCCCGTTCGGCCCGGAGCCGACGATGGTGAAGTCGACCCCGACGTGCCCCTCGGCCAGGATCGCCGCGGCGATGTCGGCCCCCACGGCGGCCTCGGTGCGCCCGACCCGCAGCCACTCCCCCATCCGGGCGTGCACCCGGTCGATCGCGGCACCGGCCAGCGCCAGCTCCTCGACCTCGGCCGGGGTCTTCACCATCCGCAGTCGGTCGACCACCGGGGCGGCCAGCTCCAGCGTCGAGCCGGGCAGCGCCCGCTGGATGCCCAGCGCGTGCTCGGCCCAGGTGCGGTTGCCCACCGCCACCCGCTGCGGCGCGGACCCCAGCCGCCCGGTGAGGGCGTCGGCCAGCCGGGCGAAGGGGTCGTCGGTCTCGTCCCAGGCCAGCACCTCCAGGCCGAGCGAGCCGGCCGGGGACGCCTGGACCATCGGGGCCTCCAGCCGGGGCACGACCAGCAGCGGCTCGCCCCGGCGGGGCACGGCCAGGGCGGTCAGCCGCTCCATGGCGTGCGCGTCGTACCCGCAGAGGTAGCGCAGGTCCGAGCCCGGCGTGACCACGACGACGTCGATGCCGACCTCGTCGGCGACCGCGCGGGCGGCGCGCGCCCGGTCGATGGAGACCAGCGGGGAACGGGGAACGGATCCGGACACCTCGGCAGACTAACCACGGCCACCGACGTGATCCGCCGTCGTCACCAGGCCGTTACCGTCGCGCCCGTGACGACGATGCTGCTGGACGCCGCCAGCCTCTACTTCCGCGCGTTCTACGGCGTCCCCACGTCGGTGACCTCCCCCGACGGGCGGCCGGTGAACGCGGTGCGCGGGTTCCTGGACATGACCGCCCGGTTGGTGGTGGCCCACCGGCCGCAGCGGCTGATCGCCTGCTGGGACGACGACTGGCGGCCGGCGTTCCGGGTGGCCGCCGTCCCCTCCTACAAGGCGCACCGGGTGGCGCCGGAGGGCGGGGAGGAGACCCCGGACGAGCTGGCGCCGCAGGTGCCGGTGCTGGTCGAGGTGCTCGCGGCCGCCGGGCTGGCCCGGGTGGGTGCTCCGGGGTACGAGGCCGACGACGTCATCGGCACGCTCGCCGCCCGCGCGCCGGGCCCGGTCGACGTCGTGACCGGTGACCGCGACCTCTTCCAGCTGGTCGACGACGCCCGCGGCGTGCGGGTGCTGTACACCAACCGCGGGATCACCGACCTGGAGTTCGTCGACGAGGCCGCGGTGGCGGCGAAGTACGGCATCCCGGGACGCGCCTACGCCGACTTCGCGGTGCTGCGCGGCGACCCGAGCGACGGCCTGCCCGGGGTCTCCGGGGTGGGCGCGAAGACGGCCGCCGCGCTGATCAACGAGTACGGATCCCTCGCCGGGATCCGGGCGGCCGCCGCCCGCACCGTCGTCCCGAGGGCGCCGCTCACCGCTGCGGTGCTGAAGAAGCTCACCGCCGCCGCCGACTACCTCGACGCCGCGCCCGCGGTGGTCGCCGTCGTCACCTCGATCGACCTGCCCCCGGTGAGCGGTGACCTGCCGTCCCGCCCGGCCGACCCGGCCGCGCTCGCGGTGCTCGCCGAGCGGCACGGGCTGGAGTCCTCGGTCCGCCGGCTGGGCGCCGCCCTGGGCTGGCCGGACGACGCGCTGGGCTGAGCCGGGTCAGCTGGCCGCCTCACCCGTCTGACCAGGTGTAGTCGCCGTCGGCGCCGGTGACCTCGATGGTGACCGTCACCTCGTGACCGTCACCGGTGGTCCCGGCGCATGCGTAGGTCCCGCCCTCGGCCACCGGCATCGGTTCCTCGCAGCGCAGCTCCAGCGGGACACCACGCAGCTCCTCGTACTGCTCGGCGACGTCCCGCTCGACCGCGTCGGGGTCGAGCCGGGTCGAGCCGAACCCGGGCGTCACCAGCACCACCAGGGCGAACAGGGCAACGCCGAGCACGGCGAGCACCCCCCGGCGTGGGCGGCGGGGCGGGGCCGGCGGTGCGCCCCAGCCGACCGGCGGCCCGTGGCCGGTCTGCCCGTACGGGGGCTGGCCGGAGGCAGGCGGTGCCCACTGCGGCGGGGGTGCCCACTGCGGAACGGGTGCGTACTGCGGTGACCCGGGGCGGCCCGGCTGCCCGTACGGCGGCAGGCGGGCCGGCTGGCCCGACGGTGGTCCCCAGCCGCCCTGCCCGCCCCAGCCGCGCTGACCGCCCCCACCGCCGTGCCCGCCCCAGCCGGGCGCCGCGGGGCGCGGGTGGGAGCCGGGCTCGGGCGGTCCCTGCGGTGGCTGGCTCATCGTGGCTCCTCCATCGAGGGGGGCGGCGGCTGGGATCCTGCCCGACTGCCTGGGCGCCGCGGCGGTCAGCCCGTGACGGCGACCGCCACGACCCCGCGCCGCACCCGGCCGACGGCGGACCGGGCCACCCCGGCCAGCGGCTCGTCGGCGACCTTGGCCAGCTGGTCGAGCAGGTCGATGAGCTGGCGGGCCCAGCGGACGAAGTCCCCGCCGGAGAGCTCGGTGCCGGCCTGCTCGGCGCCGGCGAGCACCCGGTCCAGGGACTGCCCGTCGGCCCACCGGAAGGCCGCCCAGACGAAGCCCAGGTCGAGGTCGCGGGTGGCCGGCACGCCGTGCTCGGTCTCCACGTCGAACAGGCGGGCGCGCACGCGGCGCATCTCGGCCAGTGCGCCGGCGACCTTGCCGGCCGGCACCGAGGGGGTGGCCGGGCTCTCCCGACGGGCCTCGAACACCAACGCCGAGACACAGGCGGCGAGCTCGGCGGGGGTCAGGCCGCGGAACGCCCCCGCGCGCAGGCACTCGGCGGTGAGCAGGTCGGTCTCGGTCCACAGCCGGGCCAGCTGCCGGCCGGCGTCGGTCACCCGGTCGGGCTCCCCCTGCTCAGCGGTGGGCGCCTCGGGCACCAGGTAGCCCAGTTCGGTGAGGACGTCGCAGGTGCGGTCGAACTGGCGGATCAGCGAGCCGGTGCGCTCGGCCATCTGCCGGTGCAGCCGTTCGGCGTCCCGCACCTCGCGCAACCAGCGGTCGGCGGCGCGCACCCGCTCCTCCCGGTCGGGGAGCCCGTGCACGGGGTGCGCGCGCAGGGCGTGCCGCAGGTCGGTGAGCACCGGGTCGTCGTCGGCGGCCGAGCGGCCCTTGGTGCGGCGCGCACCCAGCCCGTTCTCCGACCGCGCGTTCCGCAGCGTGGAGGCGAGGTCGCGGCGGGCGTGCGGGCTGCGGTGGTTGAAGTTCTTCGGCACCTTGACCCGGGCCAGCGCGCTGACCGGGCTGGGGAAGTCGACCGCGGCCAGGCGACCGGCCCAGCGGTCCTCGGTGAGCACCAGGGGACGGGGGTCGGCGAGCTCGGTGACGCCCGGGTCGAGCACCACGGCGAGGCCCTGGCGGCGCCCGGACGGCACCCGGATGACGTCGCCGGGGCGCAGTGCCTCCAGCGACTCCGCGGCCTCGAGCCGGCGGCGGGCCTGGGTGTCGCGGGACAGCGCCTTCTCCCGCTCGGAGATCTCCATCCGCAGCTTGGCGTAGCCGGCGACGTCCAGGGCGGCGTTGGTGAGCCCGCCGCTCATCTCCCGCTGCAGCTGGGCCGCCGTCTCCTCGTGCCGGGCGGCCGACCGGGCCAGCCCGACCACCGAGCGGTCGGCCTGGAACTGGGCGAAGGACGAGCCGAGCAGCTCCCTCGCCCGCGCCCGGCCCAGCGTGCCGACCAGGTTGACCGCCATGTTGTAGCTGGGCCGGAAGGAGGACTTGAGCGGGTAGGTGCGGGTGCTGGCCAGCCCCGCGACGGCCGCCGGGTCGACGCCGGGGGCCCAGACCACCACCGCGTGGCCCTCGATGTCGATCCCGCGCCGTCCTGCGCGGCCGGTGAGCTGGGTGTACTCCCCCGGCGTGACGTCGACGTGCGCCTCGCCGTTCCACTTCACCAGCCGCTCGAGGACGACGGTGCGCGCGGGCATGTTGATGCCCAGCGCGAGGGTCTCGGTGGCGAACACGGCCTTGACCAGGCCGCGGACGAAGCACTCCTCGACGGTCTCCTTGAACGCCGGCACCAGCCCGGCGTGGTGGGCGGCGAACCCGGCCAGCAGCCCCTCCCGCCACTCCCAGAAGCCCAGGACGTGCAGGTCCTCCTCGGGAAGCGACCCGGTGCGCCGGTCGATGACCTCGGCGATCGCCGACCGTTCGACCTCGTCGGTCAGCCGCATGCCCGAGGCCAGGCACTGGTGGACGGCGGCGTCGCAGCCGTTGCGGCTGAACACGAAGGTGATCGCCGGCAGGAGCCCGGCGCGGTCCAGCCGCTCGACGACCTCGGGCCGCGACGGCGGCCGGAAGCGCGGTTTGTGGCTGAACCCGCCCCGGGAGCCGCCCCCGCCGCCGGAGAAGGAGTCGTACCGGCGCTCCTGCTCGTGCACGAAGCGGACCAGCTCCGGGTCCACGACGGCCCGGCCGCGCTCGCGGGTCGACTGCCCGCGCGGGGTCTGCTCCCATTCCCCCGCGTGCGCGGCGGGGCGCAGCGCGAACAGGTCGAAGACCCGCCCCCCGACCAGCATGTGCTGCCACAGCGGGATCGGGCGCACCTCGCTGACCACCACGGCGGTGTCCCCGCGGACGCTGACCAGCCAGTCGGCGAACTCCTCCGCGTTGCTCACCGTCGCCGACAGCGAGACCAGCCGGACGTGTTCGGGGAGGTGGATGATCACCTCCTCCCATACCGCGCCGCGGAACCGGTCGGCGAGGTAGTGCACCTCGTCCATGACCACGTAGCCGAGGTCGGTGAGCGCCGGGGAGTCGACGTAGAGCATGTTGCGCAGCACCTCGGTGGTCATCACCACGATCGGTGCGTCGCCGTTGATGGCGTTGTCGCCGGTCAGCAGGCCGACCCGCGCCGACCCGTACCGGTCGACGAGGTCGTTGTACTTCTGGTTGGACAGCGCCTTGATCGGGGTGGTGTAGAAGGCCTTGCGGCCCTCCTTCAGCGCCTTGTGGACGGCGAACTCCCCGACCACGGTCTTGCCGGCGCCGGTGGGCGCGCAGACCAGCACACCGGAGCCGCGCTCGAGCGCCTCGCACGCCTCGACCTGGAAGGGGTCCAGGCTGAAGCCGAGCTCGGCGGTGAAGTCGGCGAGGGTGGGGTGCGCGTTACGTCGGCGGGCAGCCGCGTACCGCTCGGCCGGGCTGGACATGCCCTCCACAGTAAGGACCTTCCTGCCCCCCGCCACTCGCAGCTCGCAGACGGACTCCTGCGGGAAGGCCGTCAGGTCAGTGGCGTTCGACCGGCTCCGGCTCGTCGAGGGTGCCCGGCGTGGTGTCCAGCGCGCTGGGAGCGGTGTCCAGCGCGGAGGGGCCGCCGACGAACGGGGACGCCTCGTCGTCGTCGATCCCGGCCAGACCGGCGGCCGCCGCCTTCTTCGCCCGCCGGCGATCGACGAAGCGGGCGATCTGGATGGCGATCTCGAACAGCACGATCATCGGCCCGGCCATCAGGAGCATGGTGAACGGGTCCTGGGTGGGCGTGATGAACGCGGCGAAGACGATGGTGAGGAAGAAGATCCAGCGCCGGCCCTTGGACAGCGTCTCGTGGCTGAGGACGCCGACGAGGTTCAGCGCGACCGCGAACAGCGGCACCTCGAAGCTGACCCCGAAGGCGATCAGCAGCGAGAGCGCGAAGCCGATGTAGTCCTGCGCGGTCAGCATGACGATCGTGCCGCTGCCGGCCAGGCTGAGCAGCAGCTCCAGGCCCTTGGACAGCGAGATGTACGCCAGCGCCACCCCGAGGGCGAACAGCGTCGAGGAAATGGCGACGAAGCCGGAACCCCAGGCCTTCTCGTTCTTCTTCAGCCCCGGGGTGACGAACGCCCACAGCTGGTAGAGCCAGAACGGCGCGGAGAGGACGGCACCGACCAGGAAGCTGACCTTGAGCCGGATGAAGACACCGCCGAGCACGTTGGTGATCAGCAGGCCGCACTCCTGCTCGCTGCCGCCCTCGAACCTCAGGTCGGTCGGCAGGCCGCAGTACGGCGCGCGGATGAAGTCGCCCAGCCCGTGCTCGTACCACCAGAAGGCCACCGCGGTGCCGACCAGCAGGGCCAGCAGCGCCTTCGCGACCCGGTTGCGCAGCTCGCGGAGGTGGCCGATGAGGGACATCGTCGCCGCGGCGTCCCGAGGGGGACGCCGCGGGCGACGATCACGCGTTCGCCCTGCCAGGGTCACGGGCGGGTGCTCCGGACGTGCGGGAGGTCAGCGGCCGTCGGCGGCGGTCGACGCGCGGGCCTGCTCGGCGCGGGCACGCGCCTCCGCGGCCCGGGCCTCGGCGGCGCGGAGCTCCGCCTCGTAGTCGGTGGCCGCGGGGGTGACCGGCGTCGGGGGGACGATCTCGCCGCGGACCGGCGTGGTCTTGGCCTCGTCCTTGGTGCGGACGTCGTCGTCCTTCATGCCCTTCATCTCGCTCTTGAAGATGCGCATCGAGCGCCCCATCGAGCGGGAGGCCTCCGGCAGCTTCTTGTAGCCGAAGAGCAGCAGGACGGCCAGGATGATCAGGCCGATCTCCATCGGGCCGAGGTTCATCGGGTCCTCCGAGTGGTCGTGGTGGCGCTGACTCTACGCCGGGGAGACGGCCGGACAGCCCCTCGGCGAGGGTGTGCAGCCGCCGTCCACCTGTTGTTCAGCGAGCCGTCGGCGCCGGGTCCGGCGTGCCCGCGGCGCGCTGGGCGGCGGCCCGGTCGAGGGTGGCCTGGACCTCGGCGAGGACCGGGCGCACCTCGCCGTCGAGCCGGCGCAGCTCGCGGGTGAGCCGGCCCAGCGCACCGAACAGGCTGTAGGCGATGCTGCCGAGCACCACGACGGCCAGGACGGCGACGACGATCCAGACGATCAGCAGCACGCCACGACCATAACGGGGACGGCCAGGCGCGCGCTGTGCGCCTGGCAGGGAACTGCTGTCGGTCAGTCCGCCGTCGGCGGGTCCGCGTAGCGGGCCAGGGCGGCCCGGGCCTCGGCGGCCACCTGACGGGCCAGCCCGGCCGGCTCGTCGACGAGCGCGGCGCCGCCGAGGGAGGCGACCAGGCGCCGTGCCCAGCCCAGGTCCGACGTCCGCACCGCGACCGCCAGCCCGCCGGGCGGGTCGTCGACCTCGGACTGCTCCTCGACCGGGTAGTAGTCGGCGACCCAGCGGGCGGCGCGGGCCAGCCGGAGACGGACGAGCGGCTCCTCGCCGCTGGGCTGGTAGAGGCCGGACTCGAGGTCGCGCTCGTGGGCCTGCGGCGGTGGGGCGGCCGGGGAGTCGAGCACGGTGACGTCGTCGATGCGGTCGAGCCGGAACAGCCGCACGCCCTCGACGTTGCGGCACCAGGCCTCCAGGTACCAGTGGCCGTCGACGAGCAGCAGGCGCATGGGGTCGACGACCCGGTCGGTGCGCTCGTCGCGGCTGGGCACGTAGTAGCGCAGGTGCAGGGCCCGCCGGCGCTCCAGCCCCTGCCGGACGACGGCGAGGGACTCCTCCCCCGCGCCCACGCTGACCGCGACCGGTGCGGCGAGCTCGGCGGGCTGTCCAGCGGCGGTGGCGACCTTGGCCAGGGCGCGGCTGACCGCCTCGCCCTCGGCGAGCCCGGGCAGCTCCAGCAGGGTCCGCAGCGCGACGATCAGCGCGACCGCCTCGTCGGTGGTCAGCCGCAGCGGGCGCACCATGCCGGCGGTGAAGGTGACCCGCACCCGGTCGCCCTCGAACGCCAGGTCGATCAGGTCGCCCGGGCCGTGGCCGGGCAGCCCGCAGACCCACAGCAGGTCCAGGTCGCGACGCAGCTGGGCCTCGGGCACGCCGAAGTCCGCGGCGGCGTCGGCCAGCCGGACGCCGTCCGGCCGGGCCTGCAGGTAGGGCACCAGGGCCAGCAGGCGGGTCATCCGCTCGGCGGTGCTCGGCGCGGTCATGCGGGGCCCCCGAGCGCGGCCAGCCGGGTGAGCCGCTCGACGACCGCCTCGCGCATCCGGGGTGGGGACTCGACGAGCACGTCGGCACCGTAGGCGGCGAGCTGGTCGGCGAGCGCCCACGGCTCGGTCGTGCGCAGCTCCAACCGGTCGTCCCCGTCCTCGGCGGTGCCCACCACCGTCGCGTGCCGGCGCAGGCCGATCGCCGTCCCCGGGCGGGCCCGGACGACGACGACCTGTTCCTCGCGCTGCTCGGAGCCGGCCACCACCGACGCCAGGTCCAGGTCCGCGGGCGGGGCGAAGGCCCCCGCGGGGCCGCTGGCCTTCGGGGTGCCGACGACGCGGGAGAGCCGGAAGACCCGGGGGGCCTGCCGGTCCAGGTCGTGCCCCACCAGGTACCAGCGACCGTGCCAGGCGACCACGCCCCAGGGCTGCACCCGGCGGCGGGTCGGGCGCTGCTCGTCGGGACGGCGGTAGTCGAAGGTCAGCACCCGGCGGTCGCGGGCCGCGGCGTAGCAGGGCTCGAACGCCGGCTCCCCGGCGTCCAGGCGCGGCTGGATGGGCAGCACCCGGCCCGGGTCGACGTCGACACCGGCGGCCCGCAGCTTCACCAGCGCGCTCTGGGCCGCGCCGGCCAGCTGGGCGGACTGCCAGAGCCGCAGGGCCAGGCCGACCGCGGCGGCCTCCTCGCCGGTGAGGGTGATCTCGGGCAGCTCGTAGTCGGCCCGGGCGATGCGGTAGCCGTCCTCGGTGTCGAAGGCGCTGGTGCGGCCGGTCTCCAGCGGGACGCCGATCTCGCGCAACTCCGCCTTGTCCCGCTCGAACATCCGCTTGAACGCCTCGTCGGCGCGGTCGGTGCCGTCGTCGGGCTCGTAGCCGGGCACGGTCTCCCGGATCCTGGCCGCCGACACGTACTGCCGGGTGCCGAGCAGGGCGATGACCAGGTTCACCAGTCGTTCCGCCCGCTTGGCTGCCACGTCGCACAGGTTACGGCTCCGGCTGCCCGCGGCTCGCCCGCTGGTTAGCCTGCGACGGTGACGACTCCCCCCTCCCCTGCCCCGGCCTCCCGGATCCGCTGGCGACGCGGGCGGGTCACCGAGCTGGGCCGGTCCTGGCGCGACGCGCAGGAGATGACCGTCAAGGTGTTCGACGACGGCGCGATCCGGGCGCTCGCGCACCCCTCGCTCGTGGGCACTCCCGAGGTGGGCGACGAGGTGCTGCTGAACACCACGGCGTGGGCGCAGAAGCTGGGCACCGGCGGGTACGCGCTGGTCGTCGCCGTGCCCGACCGGCTGCCGGCCGACCCCACCGGTCCGGGGCACCTGGTCAAGGGCCGGTACACGCCGCTGCAGGTGACCGTGCAGGGCGTCGACGAGCAGGAGACCGAGCACCACGAGGTCCTCGCCGCCGCCGAGGACCTCGGTGGCATGCCGGTCGTGGTGGCCGACCTGCACTCGGCGCTGCCGGCCGTGCTCGCCGGCGTGCACGTCACCGACCCGGCGTTGCGGGTGGCCTACGTGATGACCGACGGCGGGGCGCTGCCCGCGGCGTTCTCCCGGACGCTGGACGCGCTGGCCGGGTCGCTGGCCGGGGTGGTCACCGTGGGACAGGCGTTCGGCGGTGACCTGGAGGCGGTGACCGTGCACACCGGGCTGCTCGCCGCGCGGCACGTGCTGCAGGCCGACGTCACCGTGGTGGCGCAGGGCCCGGGCAACCTGGGCACCGGGACGCCGTGGGGCTTCTCCGGGGTCGCCGCCGGGGAGGCGTGCAACGCCGTGCACGTGCTGGGCGGGCAGACCATCGGGGCGCTGCGCATCTCCGAGGCCGACCCCCGGCCCCGGCACTGCGGCGTGTCCCACCACTCGCTGACCGCGTTCGGCCGGGTGGCGATGGGCGGGGTGACCCTGGTGGCGCCCCGTGGCATCGGGTCGGAGCTGGGCAAGCAGGTCGAGGAGGACCTCGCCGGGCAGCCCGAGCGGAACGTGGTCGAGTGGGTCGACACCGAGGGGCTGGACGATGCGCTGGCCGGCTCGCCGGTGACCCTGTCCACGATGGGCCGCGGCGTCGCCGAGGACCGCGCCTACTTCTTGGCCGCGGCCGCCGCCGGCCGGTTCGCCGCGCAGCTGGCCCTGTTCGGCGCCCCGCCGGCCTGACCCGCGCCGTCAGCGCCAGCGCCGGAAGCCGCCCTCGGCGTCGATGGTCTGGCCGGTGACCGAGGTGGCGTCCGAGCCGGTGAGCCAGGCGACGACGGCGGCGGCCTCGGTGGGCTGTTCCACCGCCCGCGCGGCATCGACCGGGCCACCTGCTCGGCGAGCTGCGGACCGGCCCAGCCGGTGTCGGTGGGGCCGGGGTTGACGCAGTGGACGGTGACGCCGGCGTCGGCGAGCTCGTCGGCCAGGCTGAGCGTCATCTGCTGGACCGCACCCTTGCTCACCGCACGGGGCAGCTCGGTGGGCATCGGACCGCGGTGCTGGCCGGAGGTGAACAGCACGACCGAGCCCGGGCCGGCGGCCGGGTCGTACTGGGCGGCGAACGACTGCACCAGCAGCAGGGTGGCCCGGGTGTTGACGGCGAAGGAGAGGTCGAGCTCGGCGGCCGTGACGTCGGCCAGCCGGCCCTGGGCGCTGCGGGCGTGGTTGGCCACCAGCGTGCTCAGCGGCCCCACCATCTCCCGGGCCCTGGCCACCAGCGCGGCGGGGGCGGCCGGGTCGGCGAGGTCGGCGGGCACGTGCGGTGGGTTGCCGAGCTCGGCCAGGACGGCGGCGAGGTCGTCGGCGCCCCAGGGCTGGCCGGCGTCGTGCGGCGACCAGGAGGAGACGACGACCCGGTCACCGCGGTCGAGCAGCCGGCGGGCGATGGCGAACCCGATGCCGGCGCGACGGCTGACCCCGGTGACGAGAGCGGTGGGTACCCGCGCAGTGTGGCCGCGTCCAGAGGCTCGCCCCGAGCGTGCGAGGGATGAGGAGGACGGGGCCCTTCCTCACATGCTGGAGATGAGCTTCTCCACCCGCTCGTCGACGAACTTGAACGGGTCCTTGCACAGCACGGTGCGCTGCGCCTGGTCGTTGAGCTTGAGGTGCACCCAGTCGACGGTGAAGTCGCGGCGCTTCTCCTGCGCCCGCCGGATGAACTCACCGCGCAGCTTGGCCCGGGTGGTCTGCGGCGGCACGTTCTTCGCCTCGAAGATCAGCGGGTCGTGCGCCACCCGCTCCACCTGACCGGCCCTCTCCAGCAGGTAGTACAGGCCCCGGCCGCGGCGGATGTCGTGGTAGGCGAGGTCGAGCTGGGACACCCTCGGGCTGGACAGCGGCAGGTCGTGCTTGGCCCGGTAGCGCTCGATGAGCCGGTACTTGCTGGCCCAGTCGATCTCCCGGTCGATGAGCCCGAGGTCGCCGGTGTCGACCGCCTTGAGGGTGCGCCCCCACAGCTCGAGCATCTGCCGGTGCACGGGGCCGAGGCCCTCCCGGTCGACGAACTCCGCGGCCCGGTCGTGGTACTCGGTCTGGATCTCCAGCGCCGACATCTCCCGGCCGTTGGCCAGCCGGACCTTGCGCCGTCCGGTCATGTCGTGGCTGATCTCGCGGATCGCCCGGATCGGGTTCTCCAGCGTCATGTCCCGGACGGCCACGCCCTGCTCGATCATCCGCAGCACCAGGTCGGTGATGGCGACCTTGAGCAGCGTGGTCGTCTCGTTCATGTTCGAGTCGCCGACGATGACGTGCAGCCGGCGGTACTTCTCGGCGTCGGCATGCGGCTCGTCGCGGGTGTTGATGATCGGCCGGGAGCGGGTGGTGGCGCTGGAGACGCCCTCCCAGATGTGCTCGGCGCGCTGGCTGACGCAGTAGACGGCGCCGCGCGGGGTGTGCAGCACCTTGCCGGCGCCGACCACCATCTGCCGGCTGACCAGGAACGGGATGAGGACGTCGGCGAGCCGGCCGAACTCGCCGTGCCGGCCGACGAGGTAGTTCTCGTGGCAGCCGTAGCTGTTGCCGGCGGAGTCGGTGTTGTTCTTGAACAGGTAGATGTCGCCGGTGACGCCCTCTTCCTTGAGGCGCTGCTCGGCGTCGACCATCAGCCCTTCGAGGATCCGCTCGCCGGCCTTGTCGTGGACGACGAGCTCGGTGAGGTCGTCGCACTCGGCGGTGGCGTACTCGGGGTGGCTGCCCACGTCGAGGTAGAGGCGGGACCCGTTGCGGAGGAAGACGTTGGAGCTGCGCCCCCAGGAGACCACCCGGCGGAACAGGTACCGGGCGACCTCATCCGGGGAGAGCCGGCGCTGACCCCGGAAGGTGCAGGTGACGCCGTACTCGGTCTCGATGCCGAAGATCCGTCGTTCCACCTCACCGAGCCTATGCCGCCGCGGCGCGCTCGGCTCGTGTGCCGAGCGCGC
>NZ_JBJGZY010000035.1:0-44328 GCF_054050755.1 Modestobacter sp. SYSU DS0511 | reverse complement strand
TGGGGTACGTGGTGGGCCGTCTGGGCGGGGCGGGGTTCTCGGTGTTGATGCGGGGCGTCAGCCGCACGGAGGGGGTCGCGGCCGCGACCCGGCTGCGGGCGGCGCTGCAGCTGCCGTTCCCGGTGGAGGGGCACGCGCTCGACGTCGGCGCGAGCCTCGGCATCGCCGTCTCCGGGCCGTACGCCGCCGACACGGAGACGCTGTTCCGCCAGGCCGACATCGCGATGTACCGCGCCAAGACCGGCCGCACGGGGGTCGCGCTCTTCACGCCTTGACTGCTCGCGGCGAACTCACCTAGCGTTGAGTTCATCACTCGTTGAGTTCTGGGAGGCCGGCATGGACGCCGCCGTCACCGTCACCGATCTCGTCGTCCACCGCGGGGGCCGCCGGGTGCTGCACGGGCTGGCCTTCGCCGCGCCCCCGGGACAGGTCACCGGCCTGCTGGGGCCCAGCGGCAGCGGGAAGACGACGCTGATGCGCGCCGTCGTCGGCGTGCAGCGGATCAGCTCCGGGCGGGTCACCGTGCTCGGCGAGCCCGCCGGTTCCCGGGCGCTGCGCAGCCGGATCGGTTACGTCACCCAGGCCCCGAGCGTCTACCCGGACCTGACCGTGCGGGAGAACGTCCGCCACTTCGCGGCCCTCGCCGGCCGGAGCGCAGCCGACGCCGACGCCGCGCTCGCCGACGTCGGCCTGCGGGGTGCCGCCGGGCAGCTGGTCGGCAGCCTCTCCGGCGGGCAGCGCGGCCGCGTCTCGCTGGCCTGCGCCCTGGTCGCCCGGCCGGCCCTGCTGGTGCTCGACGAGCCCACCGTGGGGCTGGACCCGGTGCTCCGGGTCGAGCTCTGGGAGCTGTTCGCCACCCTCGCCGGCGGCGGGACGACGCTGCTGGTCTCCAGCCACGTGATGGACGAGGCGGGCCGCTGCGACCGGTTGCTGCTGCTCCGTGACGGCCGGCTGCTCAGCGACTCCACGCCCGCCCGGCTGCGCGCCGACGCCGCCACCGACGACCTGGAGCAGGCGTTCCTCACCCTGATCCGGCAGACCGAGCAGGTGCCGGCGTGACGGCCCCGCTGCACCCGCCGCTGGCCGGGGCCACCGCCGTCCGGGTGCTGCGGCAGCTGCGCCACGACCACCGCACCGTGGCGATGCTGCTGGTGCTGCCCAGCGCCCTGCTGGGCCTGCTGTACCTGGTCTACGCCGATGTGCCCGCCGTCCCCGGCCAGCCGGACACCTTCGACCGGGTGGGGCTGACCATGCTCGGCGTGCTGCCGTTCGTGGTGATGTTCCTGGTCACCAGCATAGCCATGCTGCGGGAACGCACCACGGGCACGCTCGAGCGGCTGCTCACCACCCCGCTGTCCCGCGGTGACCTGCTGCTGGGCTACGGGGCCGCGTTCGGGCTGGCCGCGGCGGCGCAGGCGGTCGTCACGGTGACCGTCGCGACCACCCTCTACGACCTGGACGTCGCCGGCCCGGCCGCCCTGGTCGTGCTCATCGCCGTCGTCGACGCGGTGCTCGGCGTCGCCCTCGGGCTGCTGGCCAGCGCCTTCGCCCGCAGCGAGTTCCAGGCAGTCCAGTTCATGCCGGTGGTCGTGCTGCCGCAGTTCTTCCTGTGCGGCCTGCTCGTGCCGCGCGAGGAGCTGGCCGGGTGGCTGCAGGCGGTCAGCGACGTGCTGCCGCTCACCTACGCCGTCGACGCGCTGCGGGAGGTCGGCGGCTCCCCCACCCCGACGGGCACGATGTGGACCGACGTCGGCGTCGTGGCCGGCGCCGCGCTGCTGGCCCTGGGGCTGGCGGCGACCACCCTGCGGAGGAGGACCAGCTGAGCGACCCCGCGCCCCGGCCGGCGCGCCGGCGCCCCTCCGGGCGCCGGCCCGGCAACCCCGGCACCCGGGAGGCGGTGCTCGCCGCGGCCCGCGACGCCTTCGCCGAGCGGGGGTTCGACGGCGCCTCGATCCGGCTGATCGCCACCGCCGCCGGGGTCGATCCGGCGCTGGTGCACCACTACTTCGGCAGCAAGGACAAGCTGTTCCTCGCCGCCGTCGAGGCGCCGGCCGACCCCGCCGAGCTGCTGCCCGAGGTGCTGGCGGGCGGGACGGCGGAGCTCGGGGCCAACGTCGTCCGGATGCTGCTGCGGGTGTGGGACGGCCCGGCCCGCGCCGGTGGGCTGGCCCTGGTCCGCTCCGCGGTGAGCAACGAGTGGACCGCCCGGCTGCTGCGCGAGTTCCTCACCGCGCAGGTGCTCCGCCGGGTGCTCGGCACGCTGGACCTGCCACCGGCCGAGGCGGAGACCCGGGGCGCGCTGGCCGCCTCCCAGCTGGTCGGTGTGGTGATGACCCGCTACGTGCTCCGGCTCGAGCCGCTGGCCTCCGCGCCGGCCGAGGAGCTGGTCGCCGCGATCGGGCCCACCGTCCAGCGCTACCTCACCGGGCCGGTCGAGCTGCCGGGGAACAGGCCGGGCACCCCCTAGGCTCCCGCCCTGATGAGCGACTCGGACGCGGCGGCGACCTGCCGGGGAGTGGTCAAGACCTACCGGACGGCGACCGAGTCGGTCACCGCGCTGGACGGTGTCACCCTGGCGATCCCCCCTGCCCGGATGACGGTGGTGGTCGGGCCGTCGGGATCGGGCAAGTCCTCGCTGCTGCGGCTGCTGGCCTGCATCGACTCCCCGGACGACGGCGAGGTGCTCGTCGCCGGGCAGCGGGTCGACCGGCTCCGCCCCCGTGCCCGGCGGCGGCTCCGGCAGCGCCAGGTCGCCTACCTCTTCCAGCGGCCCGCGGACAACCTGCTGCCCTACCTCGACGCGCTCGCCCAGGTGCGGCTGGCCGCCCAGCTGCGCGGCGCCCCGGTGACCGACGACGAGGCGCGGGCCCTGCTGGACCGGCTCGGGCTGGCCGGCCGGGCCGACCACCACCCGGCGCAGCTCTCCGGCGGTGAGCAGCAGCGGCTGGCGGTCGCCTGCGGGGTGGTCGGTGACCCGACGCTGGTGGTCGCCGACGAGCCCACCGCCGAGCTGGACACCGCGGCGGCCGAGCGGGTGCTCGCCGCGATGACCGAGCTGGCCGCCGGCGGGGTGGCGTTCGTCGTCTCCTCGCACGACCCCCGGGTGATGGCGATCGCCGACGGGTTCATCCGGCTCGACCACGGCCGGCTGGTCGCACGGTGACCGGTGAGGAGGTGAGCACCGGCGGGTTCGCCGGCACCGGGCTGGTCAAGCGCTACCGGCGGGGCACGGAGACGGTCGCGGCGCTCGCCGGGGTCGACCTGGCGGTGGCCGCCGGGGAGTTCGTCGCCCTGGTCGGGCCCTCGGGGTCGGGCAAGTCGACGCTGCTGGCGCTGCTGTGCGGCTGGGAGACTCCCGACGCCGGGCAGCTGGCCTACGCCGGCGAGCTGGCCGGCCGCCGTCCGGACGCCCTGGGCTGGCCGGAGCTCGCGCTGGTGCCGCAGGCCCTCGGCCTCGTCGCCGACCTCAGCCTGGCCGACAACGTGCTGCTGCCGGCCCGGCTGCGCGGCACGCTCGCCGACGAGCGGCCGCGGGCCGCCGGCCTGCTGGCCGACTTCGGGCTGGACCACCTGGCCGACCGCTACCCGCACCAGGTCTCCCTGGGTGAGCAGCAGCGGGCCGCCGTCGCCCGGGCGCTGCTGCTGCGCCCGGCGGTGCTGCTGGCCGACGAACCCACCGCGCACCAGGACCGGGGCCACGCCGACCGGCTGCTGGACGCCGTCCGGGCGGCCGCCGACGCCGGCGCCGCGGTGCTGGTCGCCACGCACGACGAGATCGCCTGGTCCCGCGCGGACCGGGTGCTGTCGATGCGCGACGGCCGGATCACCGAGCGGCCCGTCACCGAGGGGGGCCACCCGTGAGCCGGCCGCCGCTGTGGCGGCTGGCGCCGTGGACCCGGGCGCCGCTGCTGGGTCTGCGCTCCCCCGCCGCCGTGGTCGCCGTGCTGGTGACCACCGCGATCCTGGCCTGCGCGGTCGCCTCCGCCCCGCTGTTCCTCTCCTCCGCCCGCTCGGCGGCCCTGCAGGAGCAGCTGGCCCAGCGGTGCGCCGAGGCCGGCTGGGTGCAGGCCGGGGTCGAGAGCAGGCAGTTCGACCAGAACGGCGACCCCACCGGCGGGACGGCGTCCGCCGCGGTCGACGACGCGCTCGCGGCCGCCTGGGCCGCGCAGGGCCGGACCAGCCGCCCGGTGCTGGCGACCGCGGAGATGGTCGGGCCGAACCGCGGTCCCGGCGCCGCCACGGTCACCGACGCCGCGGGCCGGGACGTCAGGCTGCTGGTCAGCCTCTTCTACCGGCCGGACGCGCCGCAGCACGTCGAGGTGGTGGCGCAGCAGCCGGGCGCCGGGCTGTGGCTGCCGGCGGGGTACGCCGGCAGCGTGGGCATCGCGCTGGGCGACCGGATCACCGTCGCCGGCACCCCCGTGACGGTCACCGGGCTCTACACGGATCTCTTCGCGGTCGACCCGGGCCCCTATTGGTGCGACTACCGACTGCTCTACGCCAACGACACCAGCGCCAACGTCCCCCCACCGGCCTTCGCGCTGGCCACCGACCCGGCGACCTTCCACGAGGTGGCGGCCGGGTTCACCGGCGTCCAGCAGCTGGCCCAGGTGCCGGTCGAGGCCGGCGAGCTGTCGATCTCCGACGCCCGCGAGCTGGTGGCGGCGCAGGACCGCGCCCAGGCCGACACCTGGGAGCGGCTCGGCGTCCCCGCGGCCGCCGCCGCCGAGATGGGCCTCACCTGGGTCAACCCACGGCTGGTCGACGCAGTGGAGCGGGCGGAGCTGGTCGAGCGCGGCCTGCGCGGCCCGGTGGTGCCGGTGGCGGTGGCCGGGGCGCTGCTGGCGCTGGTCCTGGTCGCCGCGGCGGGCAGCTTCTGGGCCGACCGCCGGGCCGCCGAGGTGCGGCTGCTGGCCGCCCGCGGCGTCGGCCCGGTGCCGCTGGCCGGCAAGGCAGCGCTCGAGCTCGGCCTGCCGGCGCTGGCCGGGGCGGCGCTCGGGTGGGCGGGGTCCCGGCTGCTGATCGCCGGGATCGGGCCCGCCGACGACCTGGACCCCGCCGCCACCACCACCGCCCTCGCGGCCGGGGCGGCGGCCTTCGTCGTCGGCCTGGGGGCGGCGGCCGCCCTCGCCGGGCTCCGCGCGCGGGGCACCGCCGAGCGCCCGCTGGGCGCCGCACCACGCTGGCCGGCGACGGTGCCGTGGGAGCTGGCGCTGCTGGTCGCCGCGGCGTGGTGCTGGCTGCTGCTGGAGAGCCGGGAGGCCGTGGTCACCGACGCCGGCGTCGCCCAGGTGAACGGGCTGCTGGTCGCCTTCCCGCTGCTGGCGGTCGCCGGTGCCGCGGCACTGCTGGCCCGGCTGGTCACCGCACTGCTGCCCCGGCTGCGCCGCTGGGCCGGCCGCCGCTCCCCCGCGGTGTTCCTCGCGGTCAACCGGCTCACCGCCGCCCGGCTGGCCACCGCCACGCTGCTGGCCGCGGTGACCCTGCCGGTCGCCGTGCTGGGCTACACCGCGACGCTCACCGCCAGCTCGCAGGCCACCCTGGACGCGAAGGTCGGGGTGCAGGTCGGCGCCGGGCGCGCGCTCACGTCGGTGTCCCGACTCGACGCCGTCCCCGGGGTCGAGCGGATCGGCACGTTCGTCGTCCGGTACGACGGCGACGTCGTCGATGCCGAGGGTGCCCGCACCGACGTCCAGGTGCTCGCCGTCGACCCCGGCACCTTCGCCGGGACGGCGTTCTGGGACGACTCCTTCGCCGACATCCCGCTCCCCGAGCTGATGGCCGCGCTGCAGGGCCCGGAGGTCGACGGCCGGGTCCCGGTCGTGGCCCAGGGGGTGCCGCTGGGCGACCCGCAGCTGCGGCTGGGCACCGCGCCGCTGGCCGCCGAGGTGGTCGCGCAGGCCCGGGTGCTCCCCGGGCGGCGCACCGTCGACCCGGTCGTCCTGGTCGCCGCCGACCGGGTGCCGACCATCGAGCGCAGCGCCGGATCCGCGCGGCAGTCGGAGATCTGGACCAACGGGCGGCTCGCCCCCGCCGTCGACGCCCTGGTCGACGCGGGCGGCCTGCCGGGGCGGGAGATCACCCCGGCGGCCGTGCTGGACACCGCCAACTTCCTGGGCATCACCTGGACCTTCGGCTACCTGTCCGCGCTGGCCGTCTTCGTGGGGGTCATCGCCGTCGGCGGGCTGCTGCTGTACCTGGAGGCCCGGTCACGCACCCGGGTCGCCGGGTACGTGATGGCCCGCCGGCTGGGGCTGACCCGGAGGGCCCACCTGCGCTCGCTGCTGGTGGAGCTGATCGGGGTGGCGGCGGTCGGCGTGCTGCTCGGCGGCCTGCTGGCCAGCGGCGCCGTCGCCCTGGTGTACCGCCGGCTGGACGTCGACCTCCTCCGCCCCCCGACGCCGCTGCTGGACGTGCCGTGGCCTGCGCTGGGGCTGAGCGCGGGGGTCGTCGTCGTGGTGGCCGGGCTGGCTGCGCTCTACGCCCAGCGCGCCGCCGACCGCGCGGACCCGGCGACCGTCCTCCGCCAGTAGGAGGCCCCCGCCGGCTACCGGGGGGCGCGGGCGAGCTGGCGGCTCTGCGCGACCAGCCGGCCGGTGGAGTCCCAGATCCGGTAGTCCTCGTCCAGCCAGCCGCCGGCGACCTCCCCGGCGCGGGCCTCCACCAGGCACCAGCCCGGCGCCGGCAGCGCGCGCACGAGCACCTGCAGCTGCACCGTCGGCGCCCAGCCGAACCGGCCCAGCGCCCAGCTGGTGGGCGGCAGCGCGTCCGCGAAGGCGACCAGCGCCAGCGGGTCGGGCTCCCGGTCGTCGGTGAAGCGCAGCCACGCCCGCAGCACCGGCTCCTCCCCCGGCTGCCCCAGCGCCCAGCCGGCGCACGCCGGGTCCAACCGGACGTCGATCCGCCGCACCAGCCCCGGCACCTGGATCTGCGGCGGTGCCAGGTGCGCGTGCTCGGCGATGGACAGGCACTCCTCGACCGGGGCCACCACCGGCCGGGGCGTCACCACCTGCGGCAGCTCGTCGCCCAGGGTCGCCGTCGTCGCCTGCACGGTGATCGCCGGGCCGGCGTCGTCGGCGATCACCACCTGGCTGTGTGCCACGGTGCGGCCGGCCGGGCCGGGGACGACGGTCAGCGACGCCCGGCCGGCCGCGGGGGCACGCAGGTAGCTGGCCGAGAGCGCCACCGGGTGCGGGTGCGGCGACTCGAGCACCGCGGCGCGGGCGGCGACAGAGAGCAGGTAGCCGCCGTTGAGGATCCCGCCGCCGACGTCCCAGCCGGGGTCGAGCTCGGCGGTCAGGCCGCCCCCCTCGGTGCGGGTGAGCGCGGTGGCGGTGTCGAACGCGGTGGCGGGCTGGTCGGTCTGCGTCACGCCGGACAGCGTGCCAGGCGCCCGGCGTCCCGGGTCAGCGGGCGACCGGCCAGGCGGTCACGCGCTCGTAGCGTGGCGACGGGCCGAGGTGGCTGCGCCACAGCACCACCTCGGTGACCGGCCAGACCGGGCCCCGGCGTCCGCGCAGCCGCTCGGGCAGGTCGCCGTCGGCGGGCTGCCCGGGACGCCAGCGGCCCACGGTCAGGTGCGGCCGGAACGGCCGGTCCTCCACGGCCAGGCCGGCGCCGCGGGCGGCGTCGGCCAGCCGGTCGGCCAGCGCGGTCAGCGGGGTGACGTCGCCGGTGACCCCGACCCAGCAGACGGTGGGACGGCGCCGGGACCCGAACCGGCCGCCCTCGGCGAGTGCGAGCGACATCGGCGGGGCCGCGGCGACGGCCGGCCCCACCCCGTCGAGCAGGAGCGGGAGCCGTCCGGCGGGCACCTGCCCGAGGAACAGCAGGGTGAGGTGCCACCGCTCCGGCGGCGTCCAGCGCGGCGCACCCGGCGCCTCACGCACCGGCCGCAGGGCGGCGTCCAGCTCGTCGACGGCCTCCGGTGGTGGGTCGACGGCGAGGAACAGCCGGCCCGCCGAGCCCGCGGTGGCCGGGCTGGTCAGCGGTCCACCACCAGCCCGGCGGCCTCCAGGGCCCCGATGAGCCGGATCCGCTCCAGCTCGCGGTACTCGGGGGGCACCTCGGCCAGCCGGTGGTCGACCTGCAGCAACCCCGCGGCCTCGACGAGCACGTCGTCGTAGGCGGCCAGCAGCCCGCGGCGGCGGGCCATCGGCATCCCCCCGGGCACCATCGCCAGCTCGCGGGTCAGCCGCCGGACGTCGGCCGCGACGGCCTCCAGCGGCCGGCGGGCGGGCATGCCCGGATCGGTGGCGGGGCCGGCCCGCCGGCGGGCCGAGGAGCCGGCCGGGTGGGTGGCGGGGCGCCGCGCGGGCGGCCGGGGCGGGGCCTGCCGGCGGGCGAGCTCGCGGGCCCGGCTCCGGCGGCGGGCCGAGCGGCGGTGCTGCAGCTCCCCGGTCGCCCAGCGGACGAGGAGCAGGATCACCAGCACGGCGACGGCGAGGAGCACGGTGAGCACGCCGAGACGCATCAGCGACGTCCCGACGTCTGCAGAGCCCGACCCTCCCGACGGCACGACGAAACGGTACGACGGTGTCGCCAAGACCACAACGTGACGACGTCAGCGCAGCCGGTGAGCTGATCGCTCATCCTGTCCTCAGCGGGCCGGATCCCGCGCCACCTGCTCACCGGGCACCTCCCCGTCGGCCGCCTCGACGAGCGCGGCGGCCGGGGCGGGCACCGTTGGCCGGGCGGCGACGTGCAGCTGCGCGCGCGGCGGGCGGACGTGCAGCTCCAGCCGGACCCGCCGTCCGCGGGCGAGCAGCGCACCGGCGACGACCGCGGCCGTTACACAGGCCAGCCCGCCGGCGATGAACCCCCAGCGGGCGCCCAGGTGCTCGGACACCCAGCCGATCACCGGTGCGCCCACCGGGGTGCCGCCCATGAAGCACGTGAAGTACAGCGCCAGCACCCGGCCCCGCATCTCCGGAGCGACGCCGAGCTGCACGAAGCTGTTGCACGCCACGCTGAACACCAGCGCGGAGGCGCCCGTCGGCACCAGCAGCACGGCGAAGGCGGTCTCGTTCGGCATCAGCCCGGCCACGACGAGGAACACGCCGAAGGCGCCGGAGGAGACGACCAGGAACCGCTGCAGCGGCCGGGCGCTCCGCCGGGTGGACAGCAGCGCCCCGGACAGCGAGCCGACGGCGTAGCAGGTGGAGAGGAACCCAAAGGCGGCCGCCCCGAGCCCGTACTCCTCGCGGGCCATCAGCGCGATGGTGATCTGGGTGTTGAAGCCGAAGCTGCCGGCCACGAAGGCCAGCGCCATGGCCAGCACCAGGTCGGGACGGCGTCGGGTGTAACCCAGCGCCTCGCGCAGCTGCCCGCGGGACCGGGCCGCCGGCCGGCTGCGGTGGAGCTCGCTGCCCCGCATGGCCAGCAGCGCGGTGATGGTCACCCCGAAGCTCGCGGCGTTGACCAGGAACGCCGGTCCGGTGTCCCCGCCGGAGACGCCGATCAGCGAGCCCGCCACCGCCGGTCCGACCAGCCGCGCCCCGTTGAAGACGGTGGAGTTGAGGCTGACCGCGTTCGCCAGCCGGTCGGGGCCGACCATCTCCGAGACGAACGACTGGCGCACCGGCATGTCCAGCGAGGACGCGACGCCGAGCGCGGCGGCGAGGAGGTAGACGTGCCAGAGCACGATCGCGTCGGTGACCACCAGCAGGCCGAGCCCGAGAGCCAGCGCCCCCATGACCGCCTGCGTGACGGTCAGGACCCGGCGCTTGTCGTAGCGGTCGGCGAGCACCCCGCCGTAGAAGCTGAACAGCAGGGTGGGGGCGAACTGCAGCGCGGTGGTGATGCCGAGGGCGACGCCACTGCCCCCGGACAGCTGCAGGACCAGCCAGTCCTGGCCGATCCGCTGCATCCAGGTGCCGGTGAGGCTGACCAGGTTCGCCGAGGCGTACAGCCGGAAGTTGCGGACCCGCAGGGCCGCGAACATCCCGGCCCGTCGCGGCGCGGCTGCCTCAGGCGTGGAGGTCACCCACTGGCGAGCTTGTCCATGATCGTCGCGGCCTCGCGCAGCGTGGCGCGCTCCTCCGCGGTGAGCTGCTGGAGCTGCCCGGTCAGCCACGCCTCGCGCGCCCGCACCTCGTCGGCGAGCAGCTCCTCGGCGGACGGCGTGAGGTCGATGACCACCTGCCGCCCGTCGGTGGGGTGCGGGGTGCGGGTGACCAGGCCCTTGCCCTCGAGGGCGACGACCACCCGGGTCATGGACGGCGGCTGCACCCGCTCGTGCGCCGCCAGCTCGCCCGGGCTCATCGCACCGTGCCGCTTCAGCGTCGACAGCGCGGCCAGGTGGGTGAGGGTCACCGAGGTGTCGACCCGCTGGTTGCGCAGCCGGCGGGAGAACCTCATCACGGCCAGCCGCAGGTCGTGGGCGAGCGCCGCGGTGTCCAGCGTCGTCCGAGCCACGTCGCGAGCCTAACCGAGGTGAGAAGCGTGCCTAACGATCGGGAGGTGCTGGGACCCCCGCCCTGCGCGTGCGCCGGGCGGGGGCCCCTCCTCACAAGAGCTGCTGGATCGGGTCGAGCGCGAAGTAGACGACGAACACCGCCGCGATCACCCACATCAGCGGGTGCACGTCGCGGCGCCGGCCGGTGGCCACCCGCAGCAGCACGTAGCTGACCACGCCGGCCCCGATGCCGATGGTGATCGAGTAGGTGAACGGCATCAGCGCGATCGTCAGGAACGCGGGGATGACCAGCGACATGTCGTCCCAGCTGAGCTCGCGGATCTGGCTGATCAGCATCGCGCCGACGATGACCAGCACCGGGGCGGCGGCCTCCGAGGGCACGACCTGCACCAGCGGGGTGAAGAACGCCGCGACCAGGAACACCAGGCCGGTGACCACGCTCGCCAGCCCGGTGCGGGCGCCGTCGCCGACTCCCGCCGCGCTCTCGATGTAGGTCGTGTTGCTCGACACGCTCGAGGCCCCGCCGGCCGCCGAGGCCAGCGAGTCGACCAGCAGCACCGGCTGGGAGCGCGGCAGGTTCCGGTCCTCGTCGAGCAGATCGCCCTCGGCCCCGACCGCGGTGATGGTGCCGACGGTGTCGAAGAAGTCGGCGATCATGATCGAGAAGACGATGAGCAGGGCGGCGACGAGCCCGATCCGGGAGAAGCCGCCGAAGAGCGAGAACTGGCCGACCAGCGACAGGTCGGGCAGGTCGAACCAGGTGTCGGGCCAGGTGGGCACCTGCAGGGCCCAGCCCCGCGGGTTGCTCGCGCCGTCGGCGCCGGTGCGCGGCCCGACGTCCGCGATCGCCTCGACCACCACGGCGAGGAGGGTGGTGACGACGATGCCGATCAGCAGGGCGCCGCGGGTGCGGCGCACCACCAGCACGCTGGTGACCAGCAGGCCGACGACGAAGGTGAACATCGGCCAGCCGGCCAGCTGCCCGCCCACGCCGAAGCTGATCAGCCCCCCGGTGCCCGGCCGGATCACCCCGGCGTCGGCGAGGCCGACGATGGTGAGGAAGAAGCCGATGCCCACGGCGATGGAGATCTTCAGCTGCGTGGGGATCGCGTTAAACACCGCGCGCCGGAAGCCGGTGAGCACCAGCACCGCGATCAGCAGGCCGCCCAGCACGACCAGCCCCATGATCTCCGGCCAGGCCAGCTGGGTGGCGGCGTAGACCGCCACGATCGCGTTGATGCCCAGTCCGGCCGCCAGCGCCAGCGGGTACCGGCCGACCACGCCCATCGCGATGGTCAGCACGCCGGCCACGACAGCGGTCGTGGCGGCGACCGCGGTGAACGGCAGCGTGTTCCCGTTGATGTCCGCACCGGACAGGATGATCGGGTTCAGCACCACGATGTAGGCCATCGTGAAGAACGTGGTCAGCCCACCGCGGACCTCCCGGCCGACCGTGGAGCGCCGGGCGCTGATCTCGAAGTAGCGGTCCAGGCCGTTGCGCGGCTTGACCCGCGGGCCGGGGCTGCGCCGGGGCGGGGCGCCCTCCGGGCCGAGCACCGCCTTGCCGTCGGCCGCGTCGGCCGCTTGCGGGCCGGAGGCGGGCGTGCGGGCGGGACGGGACCGATCGGGCATGGGAGACCCCCGGGGACGCGGGCCGGCGCGGCGCGGCAGGGCGACGGCGCACCTGGCGGACCGCCCGGTGCAGCTGGCAACGAGCGGCGACAGCGTGCCACACGCACGGCCGCCGATGCGCAGGGCGGCGCCGTGACCAGCACCTCGGCCCCTACGCTCGGGGCGTGCCCGCACCCACCCGCCCGTCCCCGCCGCCGCTGCAGGTCGACACCGCCCGGGTCGTCCTGATCGGGACCGCGCTGTGGGCGGTAGCGCTGGTGGTGCTGCTCCTGCTCGGCGACCGGGTCGACCGGGTGTGGACCTGGACCTGCGTCGCCGCCATCGCGCTCGCCGGTCTCGGCCTCGGCCTCATGCGCTGGCAGGGCCAGCGCTGAGGGCTACGTCGTCGCCCTACCGACCGAGCCAGGCGGGCCGCTAGATGACGTCGAAGTCGGCGGTGTCGTAGCGGGCGGTGGTGCTGACCTCCACCGGGTCGCCGCTCGTGCGGTCCAGGGTGGCCTGGCTGTGCGCGCCGCAGCCGTAGTCGACGGTCACGACCCGCCCGTCGGCCGGGGCGTAGGCGTTGCTGCACGCGCCGAACGACAGCCGCATCGACCCGGCCAGCGGGATCCAGAAGCCACAGGTGCCGCAGGGCCCCGGTGCGTGCCGGGCCATCGCCGAGCGGGGGCCGAAGTCGCCCTCCCGCCAGCGCTCGGCGGCCTTGCCCCGCCCGTGCGGGGAGAGGACGCGCTCGCGGCCCATCCCCAGCTCCTCGGCGACCACGCGGCCGGCCGGGTCGTCGGCGGCGTCGTCGTCGGCCAGGTAGGACGGCACCAGCCGGTCGTCGTCCTCCGTGGCGGGCAGCACGTCGCCCACCGACATGTCGCCGGGCCGCAGGCGCTCGTGCCAGGGCACCCAGGCCGGGGCGAGCAGCGCCGAGTCCCCGGGCAGCAGGACGACCTCGTCGACGGTCACCTCGTCGTCGCCGGGGACGCAGGCGACGGTGACCGCCCAGTGCCAGCCGACGTAACCGGGCAGCGTCGCGGCGAAGCTGTGGGTCAGCACCGCGCCGAGCACCTCCGCCGGTGGCTCCTCCCCGGTGGGCTCGGCGACGAGCGGTTCGGCGAGCACGCCGAGGTGGTCGCCGACCACGGTGGGGTCACCCGCGACCTCGACGGCGGCGGCCCGGGCCAGCTCGACCGCAGCGGCCAGCACCTCGTCCGGCCGGGGACCATGAGCAGCGGCGTACGCGGAGTCGGACACGCAGCCATTGTCGCGGATGACCGCGCCGGCGCACCCCACCGCACCTCCCGGCGCCGTCCACGCCGGTCGCACAGGTGGCTGCGGCACGATGGAGCCGTGCCCGCTGCCTCCGGACCCCGCTCGTGGCGGAGCCGGCGTCGCTCGCGCGGCGAGCCCGAGCGCGGGGTGGAGACCTCCCCGATGGGCATCCGCCGGCAGCAGACCAGGCCGATGCCGGTGGCCACCGGCCAGCCTCCGGGGGACGACACCCCGACCGCCGTCCGCCCGACGCCGGCCCCCTCGTGGCAGCAGACCCGGCCGGTGCCCCCGCCGCCCGTGGCCGCGCCGCCGGCTCCCCCGACTGGACCGCCGGCTCCGCCGAGTGCCGCGCCGCCTCCCCCGGGCACGTCGCCGCAGGGCGGGCCGGCGGGCGCGGCCGCCGCGCCCCCCGGTCCCGGCGCGCGGCCCGCGAAGCTCACCGTCACCCGGGTCGCGGCCGCGCGGAGCCGGGAGCTCACCGCGGCGACGGTCCGGCGCGTGCGCGCCGCCGGCCGCGCCGACGGCGCCGGGCAGACCGGCCTGTCGCACCTGGTGTGGGTCAACGCCCTGCACGTGGCCGGGGACGCGATGATCATGGTCTCGCTCGCCGGCACCCTGTTCTTCTCCGCGGCCACGACCGACGCCCAGCGGTGGAACGTGGCCCTGTACCTGCTGGTGACGATGGCGCCGTTCGCGCTGGTCGCCCCGGTGATCGGCCCCGCACTGGACCGGCTGCAGCACGGTCGCCGCTGGGCGCTGGCCGCGAGCCTGGGCGGCCGGGCGGCGTTGGCGGTGCTGATGGCCGCCCACCACGACGACCTGGCGCTCTACCCGGCGGCCCTGGGCGTGCTGGTGCTGAGCAAGTCGTTCAACGTGCTGCGCGCGGCCGTCGTCCCGCGGGTGCTGCCGGAGGCCCTGTCGCTCACCTCCGCCAACGCCCGGCTGTCGGTGTTCGGGCTGGCCACGGGCGGTGTGCTGGGTGCCCTCGGCGCCGGCATCGCGTCCCTGCTCGGCTTCGCCTGGGAGCTGGGCGCGACCGCCGCCGTGTTCGTCGTCGCCGCGGTGCTGGCGGTGCGGCTGCCGCCGCACGTGGACGTCGCCGTCGGCGAGCAGCCGGCCGACGTGCTGCGGACGGCCCCGATCCGGCTGCCCGGTCGCGGCCGGCGGCCAGTGGTCCCGCACGTGGTCACCGCGCTGCGCGCCACCGCCGCGCTGCGCGGGCTGGCGGGGTTCCTGACGATCTTCTCCGCGTTCCTCGTGCAGGCCACCGTCGACGGTGGCTGGCAGGCGACCGCGGCGCTCGGCGCGATCGCCGCCGCCGCGGGCGCCGGCAGCTTCCTCGGCACCGCGGTGGGCTCCCGGCTGCGCACCGCCAGCCCGGACCGGGTGGTGCTGGTGGCCGCCGGCATCGCCGCGGCGATCACCGGGCTGGCCGCCGCGCTGTTCAGCCTGCCGATGGCGGTGCTGGTCGCCGGGGTGGCCGCGGTGACCAACGCGCTGGGCAAGGTGGCCCTGGACGCGATCATCCAGCGGGAGGTGCCCGACGCGCTGCGCGCCTCGGCGTTCGCCCGCTCGGAGACCTGGCTGCAGCTGGCCTGGGTGCTCGGCGGCGCACTGGGCATCCTGCTGCCCACCACCGGGTGGCTGGGCTTCACCGTGGCCTCGGCGCTGCTGGTGCTGGCCGTCGGGCTGACCCTGTGGAGCCTGCGCACCCGCAGCGACGCAACCGGCGGCCGGGCCGCCGACGAGGAGGCACGGACGTGAGCACGGCGCGCGGCGCGACCGCGGTGGCACTGCTGGGTGGGCTGGCGGTGCTCGCCGGCTGCGGCGACCGCTCCACCGGCGACCCGGTACCGACGGTGACCGTCGAGGTGGGGCCGCAGCAGGTGACGCTGGACCCCACCCAGTACTGCCGGGACGGCGAGGGCGAGCGTTACCAGATCACCCCGCCGATCCTGGAGGTCTGGCCGGACACCACCGTCTCGCTGGAGGTGCCCGAGGCCGTCGCTGACGCGGGCTGGAGCGTCCAGGTCTTCGACGAACGGCTGGAGGAGCAGCTCGGCGAGGTGGACGTCGACGCCGGCCGCGCCGTGTTCGACGGGATCAACACCTCCGACGTCGTCCCGCCGACGTACTACCTGGTGGTGGTCCAGCGCCGCGACCCGGACGCGTGCCAGGGGCTGTCCGGCGCCTGGCCGGTGGGGTTCATCCGCGCCGGCGAGGGCACCGCGGCGACCACCGAGGCACCACCCGCCGGCTGACGGGGTCGCTCCTCTAGGCGTCGAGGTCGTCGGCGACGGCGCGCAGCACGGTGGCGACCTTGCGGGCCACCTGCTTGTCCGGGTACCGGCCGCGCCGCAGGGCGGAGGAGGTGCCGTCGAGCAGCTTGATCAGGTCCTCGATGATCGGCACCAGGGCCTCCGGGTCCTTGCGGTGCCCGGCGACGGCGGAGGGCAGCGGGTCGAGCACCTGCACCTGCAGGGCCTGGTCGCCGCGGCGTCCCTGGACGATGCCGAACTCCACGCGCTGGCCGGGCTTCAGCTCGGTGGTGCCGGCGGGCAGCGCGTCCTTGTGCACGAACACGTCCGGCCCGCCGTCGTGGGCGAGGAAGCCGAATCCCTTCTCCGCGTTGAACCACTTCACCTTGCCGCTGGGCACGTCGATCCCTCGGTCAGTCGTCGTTCGGTCGGCTCGTCGAGCCGCATGACCGCGCCGCCGGGTGTCGGCGACGCGACGTCCAGATTAGTCGCGGCGCGGCCCGGAGGGCGCCGCCTCTCGGGCGACCACCAGGCACCGTTCCCGTCGTCCGCCGGGTCGGGGACCGGGGTCGCCCGCGCGCCGGCGTCCGGCAGGAGGCACCATGCCGGAGATGATCCGATCGGCCGTCGGTGCGCTGCTCGGCGTGCTCGCCACCACCGTCCGGCTGGGCGCGTCGGTGGTGGCCGGGCTGATCGCGCTGCACGCGCTCTTCGTCTTCTTCGCGGCCGACCCGGCCAACCCGCTGGTCGAGTTCGCCAGCGACCTCCGGCACTCCCTCGGCGGCCTCACCGTGGGCCTGTTCACCCCGGACGACCCGCGGCTCGCCGAGACGGTGAACACGCTGTTCGCGGCAGCGCTGTGGTCGATCGCCGGGGGCCTGGTGAGCCGGGCGCTGACCGGACTGGTCCCACGGGCGCCGGACCGGGTCTGAGGCGCCGGTCGGGGTCGCCCTCCCGCGCTGCCGTCCGACCGAGGTCGCCCCGGTCGTGTCGCCCAGCAGCGGCACCGCGAGGTGCCGCTGCTGCGCGGACGGCAGCGCGGCGGAACTCAGCGGTTCTCGGGGAGCTGCACGCCGGCCCGGTTCGGCCGGTCCTGCGGGTGGGCGTAGCGCAGCCGCTCCGGGGGCAGCGGGAAGGAGTGGTCCTCGCCGAACGGGGACAGGCCACCGGCCATCTCGCTCACCAGCTCGGTCACCGGCGCCTCCCCCTCGGTGCGCTGACCCCAGGTGGGCTCGACCAGGTGGGCGTGCTTGTCGTTGCGCTTGGCCATGTCGCCTCCGTGTGCGGTGCAGCCGGTCCGGACGCCGGCGCGGTTCCCGTTCATCTTCCCGTGCCGACCGCCGGTGACACGCACCGCACTCCGTGGTGTCGCACCAGCGGGTGGGTCAGCGCTCGGTGACGCGCGCGCCGTAGACCGTGCCCGCGCCGTCGGCGGTGAGCACCCACTCCCGCGGGGACACCCGGGCCGCGGCCACCTCGGCGCCGTCCAGCCGCTGGACGGCGCGGGTGCGCCAGACCGCGGTGGACAGCAGCCGCAGGCGCAACGGCTCGTCGGTCAGGTCGTCGTAGCCGACCGGCTCGACGTGCAGGGTCGCCGGGCCGGCGACCCGCAGCACCCCGGTCTGCCAGCCGGTGCCGGCCAGCGCCCGGCTCCACCGCCGGGTGCGCAGGAGTGCGCCCACCCCGACGACGACACCGACGATCCCGCCGACCACCAGGACGACGACGACCAGCCCGGCGAGCGGCGGCCGTTCCCCGCCGTCCCGGGCGATCCGGACGACCGCCGCCCCGGCCACGCAGCCCAGGACGACGGCGAGCGCGCCGCCACCGAGCCAGCGCAGCGCCCCGGCGCGGTGGGCGGCCAGCGCCGCGCGGGTCTGCGGATCGTCCAGGGCGGCCACCGGGGCATGGTGGCAGAGGGGCGGTGCGGGGCGGCGGCGGCAGAGCAGGGGCGCCGGCACAGGACGTAGCGTGCACCGGATGTCTCCGGACCAGCCGCCCGCCACGCTCGCCGCCTGGCTGCGCACCCGCACCGACGAGCAGCTGGGCGCCCTGCTGGCCGCCCGGCCCGACGTGGCGCGCCCCGCGCCGTCCGACGTCGTCGGCCTCGCGACCCGGCTCGCGGTGCCGGTCTCGGTCGACCGGGCGCTCGACGAGCTGGACGCCGCGACGCTGCAGGTGCTCGACGCGGTGCTGCTGTCCCCCACCGACGGCGTCCGGCGCACCGAGCTGCCCGGGCTGCTGCCCGACGTCCCCGCCGAGGTGGTCGACGCCGCGGTCGGGACGCTGACCACCCGGGCGCTGCTGTGGGGCGACGAGGAGCTGCACGCCCCCGAGCCGGTCCGCCGGGCGGTCCGCTACCCGGCGGGGCTGGGCCGGCGGGCGAGCGACCTGCGGGTGCCGCTGCCCCGTGACCTGCCGGCGGTCCTCGCCGGGCTGGACGACGACGAGCGCGCGGTGCTCGAGCGGCTGGCCGGCGACCGGCCGGTCGGCCATCTGCCCGACACCCCGGCCGGTGGGCCGCCCTCCCCCGCACGCCGGCTGCTGCAGCAGGGCATGCTCGCGCGCATCGACGCGGTGAACGTGGAGCTCCCCCGGGAGATCGGGCTGCTGCTGCGCGGCGACCGCCCGCTCGGCCCGCCCCGGCTGCGCCCGGAACCGCAGGTCACCTCGCTCGACCCGGCGCGGGTCGACCAGCAGGCGGCCGGCGCGGCGCTCGAGGTGCTGGGCCGGGTCGCCGACCTGCTCACCGCCCTGGAGGAGGAGCCGGCCGGGCTGCTGCGCAGCGGCGGGCTGGGCGTGCGGGACCAGAAGCGGCTGGCCAAGGAGCTGCGGATCGGCGAGGCCGACGTCGCCTTCCTGACCGAGCTCGCACACGTCGCCGGCCTGCTCGACGTCGGCGGGGCGCAGCGCGACGAGTGGCTGCCCACCCGGCTCTACGACGCCTGGCGCGAGCAGGACCTCCCCGACCGCTGGGCCGCGCTGGCCGACGGCTGGCTGACCAGCACCCGCCTGTTCTCCCTGGTCGGCCAGCGCGACGTGGCCGGCAAGGCGGTCAACGTGCTCTCCCCCGACGCCGTGCGGCAGACCGCGCCGGTGCTGCGCCGCTCGGCGCTGGCCGTGCTGGCCGAGTTCCCGCCCGGGCGCGGTCTGGTCGCCGACGAGCTGGTCGCGCTGCTGCGCTGGCGCACCCCGCGGCGGGCCGACCGGCTGGCCCCGGTGCCGGCGCTGCTGGCCGAGGCCGAGCGGCTGGGCATCGCCGTCCGCGGGGTGCTCAGCACGGGTGGGCGCGGCCTGCTCACCCGCGGGGCGGACGCCGCCGCGGACGGGATGCGCGGGCTGCTGCCCGAGCCGCTGGACCACGTGCTCGCCCAGCCGGACCTCTCGCTCATCGCCCCCGGCCCGCTGGTCGCCGAGCTGGCCGCGACCCTCGCCGTCGTCGCCGACGTGGAGTCCTCCGGCGGGGCGACGGTCTACCGGGTCAGCGACGGCAGCATCCGCCGCGCGCTGGACGCCGGCTGGTCGGCCACCGACCTGCACGACCTGTTCACCCGCGTCTCGCGCACCCCCGTGCCGCAGGCGCTGGACTTCCTCGTCGACGACGTCGCCCGGCAGCACGGCCGGCTGCGGGTCGGCGCCATCGAGTGCTACGTCCGCTCCGACGACCACGGCCTGGTGTCCCAGGTGCTCAGCGACCGGCGGACGGCGAACGCCGAGCTGCGCCGCCTCGCGCCCGGGGTGCTGGTCAGCGGGCTGCCGCCGGAGGAGGTGCTCACCGTGCTGCGCGCGGCGGGATACGCCCCGGCCGGGGAGAACGCGGGGGGCGCGGTGCTGACCCGGCCTCCCCAGCCGCCGCGCGCGGCCGGCCGGCGCCCCGGTGGGTCCGCGCCGGTCGCGCCGCGCCCGCTGTCCGCGGACGACGTCGCGGGGACGGTGCGCGAGATCCGGGCCGGGGACGCGGCGCTCGCCGCCCGCCGCACCGAGCCGGTGCGCCAGGTGCCGGGGGTGACGACCGCCAGCACGCTCGAGCTGCTGTCCCAGGCGGTGCGCGAGAAGGCGCCGGTGTGGCTGGGCTACGTCGACGCGCAGGGATCGGGCAGCCAGCGGATGGTCCAGCCCGTGTCGTTGGCCGGGGGCTTCCTGCAGGGCTTCGACGAGGGCCGCGGGGAGACCCGCACGTTCGCCGTCCACCGGATCACCTCGGTCGCGCTGGCCGCGCCGGAGGACGCCGCCGGCGACCACCGGCGACGCACCTGATTCCCCTTCTCGACCTCCGGAGGGATGATCAACGCCCCGCCCGGCGTTGCGCGGGACAGTTGGTCAGTGCAACCGGCCTGCCCGTACGGGTCGCCCGGCTGCGCCCAGAGCGAGGAGCGTGGGGATGACGGGACGCAGGACGGTCGCCGATCGGCTGGCAGCAGCGCTGGGCGCGGTGCTGGGGACGGCGGAGCTGCCGCTGCGGCTGCGCGGCTGGGACGGCTCGCTGGCCGGCCCGCCGGACGCCCCGGTGATCGCCGTCCGGTCCCGGCGGGCGCTGCGCCGGCTGGCGTGGTCCCCGGGCCAGCTCGGGCTGGGCCGGGCCCACGTCGCCGGGGAGATCGACGTCGAGGGCGACGTCTTCGCGACCTTCGCCGCACTGAGCTCCGTCGGCCGGCTGGCCGAGACCGGTCCGATGGCCGCCCCGACCGTGCGCGAGCGGCTGGCTCTGCTCGGCACCGCGCTGCGGCTCGGCGCGGTCGGCCCCGAGCCTGCGCCCCCCGCCGAGGAGGCCGACCTCGGCCGGGCCGGCCGGCGCCACTCCCGGGCCCGGGACGCCGCGGCGATCAGCCACCACTACGACGTCGGCAACGACTTCTACGAGCTGGTGCTCGGCCCGTCGATGGTCTACTCCTGCGCGGTCTGGGAGTCCCCCGACGTGGGCCTGGAAGCCGCGCAGGAGGCGAAGCTGGACCTGATCTGCCGCAAGCTCGGGCTGCGGCCGGGCATGCGCCTGCTCGACGTCGGCTGCGGCTGGGGGTCGATGGCCATCCATGCCGCCGGCCGCTACGGCGTGGACGTCGTCGGCATCACGCTGTCGGAGGAGCAGGCGCGACTGGCCCGCAAGCGGGCCGCGGACGCCGGGCTCACCGACCGCATCGACATCCGGGTGCAGGACTACCGCACGGTGACCGACGGGCCGTTCGACGCGATCAGCTCGATCGGCATGGCCGAGCACGTCGGCCGGGACCAGATGCCGGCGTACGTGGCGCAGCTGCGCGGCCTGCTGCGGCCCGGCGGGCGGCTGCTCAACCACGCGATCTCCTGGAACGCCGGGACGGCGACGTGGGACCCGGACAGCTTCATCGCCCGGTACGTGTTCCCGGACGGCGAGCTGCTGGGGCTGGGTGAGATGGTCGGCCTGCTGGAGTCCCGGGACCTGGAGGTGATCGACGTGGAGCCGCTGCGGCAGCACTACGCGCTCACCCTGCGCGCCTGGGTGGCCAACCTCGAGCAGCACTGGGACGCCGCCGTGGCCGCCACCAGCGAGGGTCGGGCCCGGGTGTGGCGGCTCTACATGGCCGCCAGCGCGCTCGCCTTCGAGAAGGGCGACATGGGCGTCAACCAGGTCCTGCTGCAGAGGACCGGCGGCGACCAGCCCCCGCTGCGCCGCACCGACTGGCTGTGAGGCCGTGCGCGTGTCCCGCGTGAGCATCCAGCAGCGGCTCGCGCCCGAGCTGACCTGCTTCGGGTGCGGGCCGGCCAACCCGCGCGGCCTGCAGCTGGCCAGCTTCCCCACCGAGGACGGCGTGGTCGCCGAGTTCCTGCCCTGGTCGCAGCACGACAACGGGCTGGGGTTCCTCAACGGCGGGGTCATCTCCACGCTGCTGGACTGCTCCAGCGCGGCGGCGGTGCTGCACGAGGCCGACCTCCGCGGGTGGGGTGCGCTGCCCGGCGCCGCGCTGCCGTACGTGACGGCGGGGCTGGACGTCCGGTACCTGCGGCCCGCCCCGCTGACCGAGCCGGTGGAGCTGACCGCGGTGGTCACCGAGGCCGACGAGGCGGCGATGACCGTCGACGTCGCGCTGCTGTGGGACGGCAAGCCGCGGGCCACCGGCGTCGCGCACTGGAAGCGCTGGCGCCCGCGCACCTGACCCGGTCAGCCGTGGTGGACCCGGGTTGACCCCGCCCCGGTGCGGGTCAACCCGGGCGAACTGACGTTGAGCCGCGCCACGACACGGCCCAACGTCCGCCCAGCCGGGTCAACCCGCACGGCCACACCCCTCGGCGCACGGAAGGACCCGTCTCGATCCGGCGTTACCGTGGTCAGTCCGGCGCGCGTGCTGCGCCGCAGTCTCCGAGCAAAGGAACCCCCGCGTGAGCGACGGCCCCCTCATCGTCCAGTCGGACAAGACCCTGCTGCTGGAGGTCGACCACCCGCTGGCCAAGGAGTGCCGGGCGGCGATCGCGCCGTTCGCCGAGCTGGAGCGCTCCCCCGAGCACGTGCACACCTACCGGGTCACCCCGCTGGCCCTGTGGAACGCCCGCGCCGCCGGCCACGACGCCGAGCAGGTCGTCGACGCTCTGGTCCGCTACTCCCGCTACCCCGTGCCGCACGCGCTGCTGGTCGACATCGCCGACACGATGGACCGCTACGGCCGGCTCACCCTGGCCAACAACCCGGTGCACGGGCTGGTGCTCACCAGCACCGACAAGGCGGTGCTGGAGGAGGTCGTCCGCAGCAAGCGGGTGGCCCCGATGCTCGGCCAGCGCATCGACGCCGACTCGATCGTCGTCCACCCCTCCGAGCGCGGCCGGCTCAAGCAGGCGCTGCTGAAGGTGGGCTGGCCGGCCGAGGACCTCGCCGGCTACGTCGACGGCCAGGCGCACCCGATCGAGCTCGACCAGGACGGCTGGAACCTGCGCGACTACCAGCAGGAGGCGGTCGAGGGCTTCTGGGCCGGCGGCTCCGGCGTCGTCGTCCTGCCCTGCGGCGCCGGCAAGACCCTGGTCGGTGCGGCCGCGATGGCCGAGGCGAAGGCGACCACGCTGATCCTGGTCACCAACACCGTCTCCGGACGGCAGTGGAAGCGCGAGCTGATCGCGCGGACGAGCCTGACCGAGGACGAGATCGGCGAGTACTCCGGTGAGCGCAAGGAGATCCGGCCGGTCACCATCGCCACCTACCAGGTGATCACCACCCGCCGGAAGGGCGAGTACCGGCACCTGGACCTGTTCGACGCCCAGGACTGGGGCCTGATCGTCTACGACGAGGTCCACCTGCTGCCCGCGCCGATCTTCCGGCTCACCGCCGACCTGCAGTCCCGCCGCCGGCTGGGGCTGACCGCGACGCTGGTGCGCGAGGACGGCCGCGAGGACGACGTCTTCTCCCTCATCGGCCCCAAGCGGTACGACGCGCCGTGGCGGGACATCGAGGCGCAGGGGTACATCGCGCCGGCCGAGTGCATCGAGGTGCGGGTCTCCCTCGACGACGAGGAGCGGATGACCTACGCGGTCGCCGAGCCCGAGGAGCGCTACCGGATCGCGGCCACCGCCCAGTCGAAGCTGCCGGTGATCCGCCGGGTGCTCGAGCGGCACCCCGAGGAGCAGAAGCTCGTCATCGGCGCCTACCTCGACCAGCTCGACGAGCTCGGTGCGGCGCTGGACGCCCCGGTCATCCAGGGATCGACGACGAACAAGGAGCGGGAGCGGCTGTTCCAGGCGTTCCGCACCGGGGAGATCAAGACCCTCGTCGTCTCCAAGGTCGCGAACTTCTCCATCGACCTGCCCGAGGCCGCGGTCGCCGTCCAGGTGTCGGGCACGTTCGGGTCGCGGCAGGAGGAGGCCCAGCGGCTCGGCCGGGTGCTGCGCCCGAAGGCCGACGGCCGGCAGGCGCACTTCTACACGGTGGTCAGCCGCGACACCCTCGACAGCGAGTACGCCGCGCACCGCCAGCGGTTCCTCGCCGAGCAGGGCTACGCGTACACGATCGTGGACGCCGCCGACCTCGCCGGCCCCGGTGAGGTCAACGGCCCCGACTGGGTCGACCAGCCGGCCGACTGACGCCCGGGCTCCCGGTCAGCGTCGACCGGCCAGCCAGGCGCCCAGCGTGGTGGCGAGGTGCGCCGGCTGGTCGAGGTGGACCAGGTGTCCGGCGTCCGGGATCAGGACGAGTTCGGCGCCGGGGATGGCGCCTGCCAGGCGGTGCGCCCGGTCGGCCGGGATCCAGGTGTCCTCGGTTCCCCACACCACGCGCACCGGCAGGTCCAGCGAACCGTAGAGCGGCTCCAGGACGTCGGTGAACGCCTCGTCGGCCTGCGCGATCTGGCGGTAGAACGCCGCCTGCCCCGCGGGCGTCGTCCACGGTGCCACGAGGGTGTCGAGCTGCGCCTCGGTCAGCCCGCGGTGACTGGCACCGGCGATGTAGGCACGCACCGCTCCGGCGTGCACGGCGGCCGGCAGCGCGGCGAAGACGTCGGCGTGGTCGTGCACGAGGCGGAAGAACGGCGAGCCCCACGGGGCCAGCGCCACCACGTCGACCAGGGCCAGGGATGCGTAGCGGGCACCGTGCAGCAGGTGCGCCCGCAAGGCGACCGCCCCGCCGACGTCGTGAGCGACGACGTGCGGCCCCCGGGCGCCTCGCCCGCCGGTCTCGGGCGAGAGCTCCCAGTGGTGCAGCAGGTCAGCCAGCAACTCGCCCTGGACGTCGAGGGAGACGGCGTGCTCGGGGTCCATGGACGAGGCGCCGTAACCGGGCATGTCCCACAGGTGCACCGTGAAGTCCCCGGCCAGCGCCCGCGCGTACGGGGCCCACAACCACGACGACCACGGGGTGCCGTGGCAGAAGACCACCGCGGGGCCGGTGCCGAACCGGGTCCAGCGCACGCGCCGACCCCGCCAATCGAAGACCTGGTCGAGCTCCACGTCCGCAGCCTCGCAGCCGGCGATCGGTTCGCGTAGCGGGGGCCGCGCGACCGGGGCACCCGCACCGGCCGGCCCCACCGGTCAGCCGCGCAGCACGCTGCCCAGCCGGGTCATGCCCTCGGCGATCCGCTCGGGCGGGTGCGTGGTGAACGACAGCCGCAGCGTCGACCGGTCCGGCGTCCCGGCGTAGAACGCGGCGCCGGGGACGAACGCGACATCGGCCGCGAGCGCCCGCGGCAGCAGCTCCGCCGTGTCGACCCCGCCGGGCAGCCGCGCCCAGACGAACATGCCGCCGTCCGGCTCGGTCCAGGTGCTGCCCGCCGGCAGCGTGGCGGGCAGTGCGGCCACCATCGCGTCCCGGCGCTGCCGGTAGGCCCGCCGCAGCGTCTGCAGGTGCGTCTCGACGTCGGCCGCGGCGAACCAGGCCGCCGCGGCGGCCTGGTCGATCGTCGAGGTGTGCAGGTCGGCCGCCTGCTTGGCGACGGTCAGCGCCGGGAGCAGCCGGGACGGCGCCCGCAGCCAGCCCAGCCGCAGCCCCGGGGCGGCGATCTTGGAGAAGCTGCCCAGGTGGACGACGTGCTCGTCGGCGCCCGGCTGGGCGGCCAGCGGCGGGACGTCGGCGCCCCGGTAGCGCAGCTCCCCGTAGGGGTCGTCCTCCACCAGCCAGACACCGTGCCGGGCGGTCAGCTCGACCACCTCGGCGCGCCGGTGCTCCGGCATGGTGCGGCCGGTCGGGTTGGCGAACGTCGGCACCAGGTAGACCAGCGTCGGCCGCTCCCGCCGGATCGTCTCCGCCAGCGCCGCCGGGTCGATGCCGTGCTCGTCGGTGGGCACCGGCACGACCCGCGCGCCGGCCAGCTGGAAGCACTGCAGGGCGGCCAGGTACGTCGGGTCCTCGACCAGGACGACGGCGCCCGGGTCGAGCAGGGCGGTGGCGACCAGGGTCAGGCCCTGCTGCGAGCCCGAGGTGACCAGCACGTCGTCGACCGAGCTGAGCATCCCGCGGGCGGTCATCCGGGCGGCCACCCGCGCCCGCAGCTGCCGGTCCCCCTCCGTCGGGGCGTACTGCAGCGCGCGACGCGCGTGCGGACCCCAGAGCACGCTGTCGTAGGCGGCCCGGACGCCGTCCAGGTCGAACAGCTCGGGCGCGGGCAGGCCACCGGCGAAGGAGATGACCTGCGGCCGGTCGAGCAACGCCAGCAGCTCGCGGACCGGCGAGCTGGCGACCCCGGTGAGCCGCTGGGCCAGCGGCGGAAGGGCGCGGGAGAGGACGGCAGGGGACACGGGGACTCCAGGAGGCCGGGACACACGGGCACCGGCGCCGCAGCAGGGCGCGGTGAGGGGGCGACGCCGGGCAGCGGGGGGTGTCCCGCTGGGAACCGGGCCGAACGGGCCTCCTGGTCGAGGGGCCGTCCCCCAGCCTACGTCGCGGCGGGCGTTCGCGTGAGCAGCACGCGGTGGTCAACGCCGTGCACGCCGCGACCGGCGTCCGGGTGCGCAAGCTGCCGGTCACCCTGGACGAGCTGCTCCCCGCCCCCCCCTGACCGCCCGGCGGCCCCCAACCGCCGAAATGGCCATTTCGGCGGCCGGGGCCCGCCGGGACGGGCGGGGCCGGCGTGACGTGACGAGACGGTCCGCCCCGGGACATGAGCATCGCCACACTCTGCCCCGGGGTGGCACGAACATGCAGGTCAGCGGCTCGACGGCCGGCCCATATACGTCGGGACGGCGGGGGCGCGCCGGAGGCACCCGGTTGGGCGTGTTGCCCCGCCGCCGTCCAGAATGACTCCCGACATGGCGACTGCAACACAGGCGGCGGCCCGGGCCCCGCAGACGACCAGCCGACCGCTCCGGGCCTGGCAGCAGGCGGCCCTCGGCAAGTACGAGGAGGAGTCCCCCAAGGACTTCCTGGTCACCGCGACCCCGGGCGCGGGGAAGACCACCTTCGCGCTGACCCTGGCCGCCCGGCTGCTGTCCCGCCGCGAGGTCGCCCGGGTGATCGTGGTCTGCCCGACCGACCACCTGCGCATGCAGTGGGCCGACGCGGCCGACGCGATGGGCATCGCGCTCGACCCCAACCTGACCAACGCCGTGGGCCCGGTGCGCGCCGGCACCCAGGGCTACGTGACCACCTACGCGCAGGTCGCCGGCAAGCCGATGCTGCACGCAGCCCGGGCGACCACCGTCAAGACGCTGGTGATCCTGGACGAGGTGCACCACGCCGGTGACGGCCTCTCCTGGGGCGAGGCGGTCGAGGAGGCCTACGGCCGCGCCGCCCGCCGGCTGTGCCTGACCGGGACGCCCTTCCGCACCAAGGTCGACGAGCGCATCCCGTTCGTGAAGTACGTGGAGGACGGGTTCGAGGGGCAGGGCGGCCTGATGTCGATGGCCGACTTCACCTACGGCTACAAGGAGGCGCTGGCCGACAACGTCGTCCGCCCGGTCGTCTTCGCCGCCTACACCGGCACCTCGCGCTGGCGGAACTCCGCCGGCGAGGTGGTCGCCGCCTCGCTGAGCGAGGCCGGCACCCGCTCGGTGGAGATGCAGGCCTGGCGCACCGCCCTGGACCCCAAGGGCCAGTGGGTGCCGCACGTGATCGCCGCGATGGACGACCGGATCACCCACCTCCGCGAAGAGGGCGGCATGCCGGACGCCGCCGGGCTGGTGCTGGCCAGCGACCAGGACGACGCCCGCGAGTACGCCAAGATCGTGCGCCGGGTGACCGGGAAGGCGCCGGAGCTGATCCTCTCCGACGACCCGAAGGCGTCGAAGAAGATCGAGAAGTTCAACAAGGGCGGCGCCCGCATCGCGGTCTGCGTGCGGATGGTCTCCGAGGGCGTCGACGTGCCCCGCGCCGCCGTCCTGGCCTGGATGACCTCCTACCGGACGCCGCTGTTCTTCGCCCAGGCCGTCGGCCGCGTGGTCCGCGCCCGGGCACCGCACGAGTCGGCCACGGTGTTCCTGCCCGCCGTCCGGCCGCTGCTGACCCTGGCCGCCGGCATGGAGGAGCAGCGCAACCACGTCATCCCGCCGCCGAAGACCCAGCCCGAGCAGGAGCTGGAGACCCTCGACCTGCCGGAGCGGGAGCCGCGCGAGGGCGCGGCCAAGGAGTGGGAGGCCCTGGAGGCCGACGCCCGCTTCGCCCACGTGCTGTCCAGCGGGACGGCGCACACCGGCTCCGGCGGCGTGACCACCGTGGTCGAGCCCGAGGACGAGGAGTTCCTCGGCATCCCCGGGCTGCTCACCCCCGAGCAGACCGCCTCCCTGCTGGCCAAGCGGGACGACGAACTGCGGTTGCGCGTAGAGGCCGCCCGGCGGATCTCCGACGACACCGACAGCTTCATGGTCGTCGACGACCACCCCGACGAGGACGAAGCCGGCCGCTCCTGGCGCGACGCCGCCGAGCTGCGCCGGGAAGTCAACCGGCTGGTCAACCGGATCGCGGCCAAGACCGGCCAGCCGCAGGCCGTGGTGCACACCCAGCTGCGCCAGTCGGTGCCCGGCCCGCCGTCGGCGTCCGCGTCGGTCGACGTCCTCCGCGCCCGCCGCGAACGCCTGCGCACGATGCTCTGAGCCGCACACCTCGGCCCTGCCGTCGAGGGCTGCTACGTGCCAGCGTCGAGGTGTCTCTGCACCACTCCTTCCAGTTCCCGTTCCGCCTTCTCCACGTCGGGCACGCGCACGAGCAGGAAAGAAGGTGAGAGGTTCACTGCCCCCGGCTCTCCCCGGAGCACCACGCTCAGGCAGGGAAAGGTGGCCCACCTGTTCCACTCCGGCCATCGGTCGCCCCAGACCAGCCGGACCTCCTGGATGTCGGCCCACGGGTAGTCCCGCAGCAGCTTGCCGCCTCGGCGGACGAACAGACCCGAGTCGTCGTGGGAAACGACGACTCGAGCGGGCACGAGCCACCAGATCAGCGCGCGCACGCATGCAGTGGCCACGCACACCACAGCGACGAAGTTGGCGACCTGCAAGCCGAGGATCGACCCGCTGACCCAGGCCACGAAACCGGCCACCAGCACCGCCCCAGCGATGGCGCCGAAGGCTAGAAAGGGCCGCCACACTTCTCGCGTCACGGGTTCGATGATGGGCTCCTCACTTCCCCCGAGCCTCATCTCGCTCGACTGCCGATGCGGTCGATTGCGGCTCCGGCAGCCATCCCGTGCAACTGACTGGATGTCCATGAGGTCGCCCTCCATGCCCGTCCCGGTCGACTAGCCACTGGGAACCGTCGTGTGGATGCTCGCACGGCGGAGACGTGGGCGCGGCGAAACCCCCTGCTCACTGCGCCGGTGACGAGGCCGCCGCCCACCATTCCCGCCGCGGACCAAGCGGCCACCTTCAACCTGCCTTGCCGCGCGTAGGCCGCGGTGTACACGACCCCGCAAGCCGTAGACACGGGGCCGATGGCAAACGTGCAGAACCTGTTGATGCGTTTTCCCCACTTGCTGTTGGTGACCGCCCTCGCGACCTTGAGCGATGCGCGCGCCAAAGAACTGCCGATCTTCCTCCAGTTCGGCCAACGGCCATCCAGGTCTGTCTTATTGACCGGGTCCCCCAGCGCGTACTCGTAGTCGTTGGCTCCGCCGCCTTCGACGGGGTCGACGCTGAGGAAGCGGCCGAGGTTGGCCGAGTACAGGCGGACACCCATGAGGGTGAGGCCGCCAGGGGTGCTGGCGTCGCGCTGGTGGGTGCCCAGCCAGCTATACCGCGGTGCGGTCGTGCCGGCCTTCGGCTGGTTGCGCGGCTCTCCGTACTCGGTGGTCTCGGTGACCCGCATGTCACTCGGGTCGGTCGCGGTCACCAGCACGGTGGCCGCGATGTCGCCGTGCAGGTTGGCCAACTGCAGCGTCACCGTCGCGCCCGCCGTCCCCGCCGAGCCGACCGTCGCGGTCAACCCACCGAAGGACAGCACGTTGCGCGTGAAGCTGTTGTCGGTCTCCTTGACCACGTCCGGGTTGTCGTCGTCCCCGCTGTAGAAGCTGACCATCCGCCGGGTCACCCCGGGCGTGGTGGTGTCGGTGTCACTGCGCACTGTCCGCCGCGCGGCAGCGTCCAGGCCAAAGGTGCTGGTCCGCGTGCCCTGGATCATCGACGTCACCAGGTCATCGATGTAGTAGTCCAGCGCCACGTTCCCACCGTGGTCGGCGGTGTCCACCGACGGCAGCACCCGGGTGCGACCGAACGCGTCGTACCGCAGCGCGCCCCGCGCACCCGCCGGCTGCAACCGATCGGCCGAGTCGTACGCGTAGCTGTCCGCGGCCGGCACGCTGCTGGCACAGGCCTCCGGGGGCGCCCCTGCACTGGCGGCCTGGGCCAACGCCGTCCGGTTGGAGTTGACGTCGAAGGTGTACCGCCGCGTGCACGAGGGCCCGGTCGGGAACCCGGCCGCGTTCAGCGCCGTCGTGTCCGTCGCCGTGACCAGCCGACCCAGGCCGTCGTAGCCGTACCGGGTGGCCCGGCCGGTGCCCTGTGCGGTGACCGTGCGGTACGTGTCCACCTGGTCGAACGCGTTCACGCTCGCCGTCGACCGCAGCCACTCGCTGACGGTGCCGTCCGCCGCGGTCTTGCGATAGGTGAGGCTCACCGGGTCGCCGCCGGCGTCGCGGATCGTCGTCGCGCCGAATCCCCCGGGCAGGTTCTCCCGGACCAGCGTCCCGTCGGCGCCGTACCGCGCGGTGAACGTCCCGACCCCCGAGACCTCCACCGTGGTCGGCAGGCTGCCGCGCTCACCGTTGCCGTCGTACCCGACGGTCCGGGTGCCGTGGTCGTTGGCCACCGTGGTCAGCCGGCCCACCGCGTCGTACGAGTACGAGCTCACCAGGCCGGTGCCATCGGTGTAGGTGGTCAGGCGGCCGTAGGCGTCGTAGGTGCGGGTGATCGGTGCGGTGCCCTCGGCGAGGGTGCCGCCGACTCGCCCGTCCGGGGTGAGCAGCTGGGTGCGCTCGACCAGACCGGCAGCGTTGTAGACGGTCTCGGTCACCGGGCGGAGCTGTCCGACCTCCGGACCAGTGCCCGTGGTCACCGACCGCCGGGACCGGCCGGCGGCGTCGTAGCTGACGTCGGTGGTGCGGCTGACCCCCTGACCGGTCTCCACCGTCCGCGTCGGGTTGCCGTAGACGTCGTAGCCGACCACGTGGCTCGTCGGGATGGGCGCGCCGGCCGACGGGGCACCGCCGGGCAGGCTCTTGCACAGCCACCCTGCCCACGCCTGGTTGACGCATTGCGGGTCGGCATTCGTGGCTGCGTAGTAGATCTTGATCGTCGTCGCTGCGGTGTTCGTGGCGGCGCCACCGGAAGGGAGGGTGCGGGAGGTCGTCCGCCCCTGCTCGTCGACGACCTGCCGGGTGACGACCTCGGCCGCTCCACCACCGGGAGCCACGCGCGTCGCGGTCGGCGTCCCGAACTTCCAGGCGTTCGGCGTTCCGTACTCCAGCGTGGTCACCCGGCTCGTGCTGTCCAGCGCCGGCAGCCCCGCTTCCGTCCCGGCGGAGCCGACCGGCAGTCCGGCGTGGATCTCCACCGCATCGGTCACGGTGCGCACGGGCAGGTGCAGGCTTTGCTCGAACTCGGGGTGGTGCGCCTTCGTGTCGTACTCGGTGGTCGTGCGGGTGCGTGCGCTGACCAGCCGCGATCCGTCCGCCACCACGACCGGACGCGCGGGGCCGTAGGAGCGGAGCAGGTCGATGCCGTCGGCCGAGTAGACGTTGACGGTGTCCAGCAGCCGGGCCTGCACCGCGCTGCCGTCTCCGACTGCCAGCGCACGGTCACGGTTGCCCGCCGTCAGCGAACGGACGACGTTGCCTCGGCCCTCCGTGTCGTACTCCGTGGTGCTGATCCGCCACGCGGGCGCTTGGTCGGCCCCGGTGTCCTGGTCAGCCGTGCCGCCGAAGTTGGCCGTGTTCACCACGCGGCCGTTGACGTCGAGGGCGTACAGGGTCGCACCGCGCCACTGCGACTCGCTGGGCGTCGCGTCGGGCACGGTCGCCGCGTCGAAGACGGCGGTCAGATCGGTGGGGGTGGACTTCTGCCCCCACCGGGCGACCTCGCTCGCGGTCAGCGTGGGCAGGCCCGCGCCGCCGTTGCGGGGGACGTCGTAGCGGATGCTCGTCTGCTGGGCCGGCAGACCCGCGCCGGGCTGGTCGTCGAGGACCGCCGTGGACAGTCGCGGGTGTGCCAGGTCGTCGTAGCCCAGCGCCCAGGTCGCCGTGCCACCGACCGGGGTGATCGCAGACAGCCGGCCATCGCTGCGGTAGCCGTAGCTGACCTGCGCACCGGTGCGCGGGTCGGTGACCTTGGCGAGCCTGCCCGCACCGTCGTAGGTGTACGTGGCCAGGGTGATCGTCTGTGCCTGCACCGGGGAGGAACCGGTGACCAGGCCGTCGGCTCCCGGCACCGCGCCGGTGGCCCGGAGCCGGATTTCCTGCAGCCGCTCGCCCGTGCCGGAACCGGTGTAGACGAACTCCAGGGCGCGGCAGCCAGCGGGTTGAGTCGTCGCCGGGTCACCGCACGCTGCACCGGCGTCGGTGGGCGCCATCAGCAGCCGCGGGTTGCCGGCGGCCGTGTAGGCGACGCTGGTGAGGGCAGGAGCGAGGTCGGTGCTCCCGGCTTTGCCCCGGATCGCCTCGACCTTCTCGACCCGGAAGAGGGCGCCGTCGAGGTGGCCGTTCCCGCCGTCGGCCCGGCGGAAGGTCACCTTGTCACCGTCCAGGTCCTTCAGGACGTAACTGCTCGCCGTGCCCGCCGGCCCCGGCTCGAAGGTCAGGGTGGCGCCCTCGGTGCTCGCCTCCCCCTCGGCCACGTAGTTGTTCACGTCGGCCGGGGCGGATGACTTCCGCACGAAGGGCAGCTGGGTGCCGTCACCCCGGGTGATGAGCACCGTGCTCGTCCGGTCGGTCAGGCTCTCGTAGTCGGCACCGGCCTCGTCCACGGCCAGCGAGAACCGCCACCCCGGTCCCAGCGGGCCGGGACGGGTAGGGGCGTTGCTGGCGAAGTTCCGCACCGCGGCCAGGCCACCGTGCGGTGCGGTCACCTCCGCGTCGCGGCCGGTCACCGCGTAGGCGCCGGTGAGCAGGCTGACGGTGCCCGGCCCGACGTCGGCAGTGGCGTTGGCGCCGGTCAGGCCCGCGCGGTCGACCGTGATTTGGGTGACCCCGGTGCACCGATCGGCACCCCCGCCGACCAACCTCAGGCAGGCGCGGACCTGGTACAACCCGTCGGCCGGGATGCTCGTGGTGGCGTTCCAGGTGTAGGTCGCCGACGCCTTGCCGCCGTCCTCGTCGACCAGCGGCAGCCAGGTGCCCGACACCCCGCTCTCGTCGGGCAGACGCAGCGTCGAGGGGTTGACAGACGTCCACGGGTCACTGGGGGCCAGGCTGTACGGGCGCCACTCGAACCGCACCCCGTCGTAGGAGCCCGCGCCGGCCGGAGTCTTCGCCGTGGCCTTCAACTGCGTCCGCGCTTGTGTCACCCGCTGGAACTGAGTCGGGTGCTTGAGCGTGCCGGCCCCCACCGTCGCGGTGTTCGACCGTTCGTCCCAGACGATGTTGCCACCTTGGAACTCCTGGCGGATACCGCCCGCGACCGGCTGCGGGTCGCCTGTCGGATAGCCCAGCCAACTGCGCTCCCAACCAAGCGCAGCCCAGGCATCGCGGGTGGGCCCTCGGACATCGCGGGCGCCCGTGGCTTGCGTCCAGTAGATGGAGCCGCCTTGGAAGTGGTTGAAGCAGCCGCCGTCCTTCAGGGTGCAGTTGGTGGACGACGTCGGGTAGCCCAAGTACGACCGCTCCCACCCCAGCGCCGCCCAACGGTTCCGAACGTCCGTCTTGACGTCGACAGCACCGGTGGCCGGGGTCCAGTAGATGGAGCCGCCTTGGAAGTGGTTGAAGCAGCCGCCGTCCTTCAGGGTGCAGTTGGTGGACGACGTCGGGTAGCCCAGGTACGACCGCTCCCACCCCAATGCCGCCCAACGGTTCCGAACGTCCGTCTTGACGTCGACAGCACCGGTGGCCGGGGTCCAGTAGATGGAGCCGCCTTGGAAATGGCTGAAGCATCCACCGTCCTTGAGGCCGCACTTGGTGTCAGACGTCGGGTAGCCCAGGTACGACCGCTCCCAGCCCAAGGCCGCCCAACGGTCCCTCACGCGAGGATCGACCATGACGGCACCCGTGGCCTGGGTCCAGTAAATCGACCCCTTTTCAAAGTGATTGAGGCAACCCGCTCCGCCGGACAGAGCGCAGTTATTACTGGTGGTCGGCCAACCGATTTCTTCCGTTTCCTTCTTTAACACCAACGTTTCCCACTTGGCCCTGATCGGGCCACAGATTACGTTACCCCAGTACTGATCACAGTTCCCGTCGTAACTGAAGTAGAGCTTCGGCGGGTTGTTCGCCGCATCTGCGGAGTTGAACTTTTTCCAGCCAAGCGGATCAGACTCATTGCTCGCCACGACGGCCAACGCCATGGTGTCACCCTTGTTGTTGGCGAGATTGGCGAAGTGGCGCACCCAGTCCGTGATATTGAAATCACCCACCCCGCCGGGCAGCCCGGACCGTATCCCTTGGCCACGTTGGCGTTGCCGACCAGCGCACCCAGGGCTGGGCCAGGCCAGGTGACCGCCTTCGGGTCGAACCAACCTGCCTCGCGGATGTCCACCCAACGGGGGGAGCAGGAGCTCGACCAGTTCTCCCACAGAGCCAGGGTCGCCGAGGTGACGACCCTGTGTTCGGCCTCGTCGACCCAGAACCTCAGCAGGGAACGGTTCACCTGACCACCACTGTTGGGGGCTGCCCCCACCAGCAAGTCGGGCTTCAGGAACTGCTGGTCGATGCGGATGTTGCTCTGGACATAGGTGTCCTCGAAGAGACCTAGCTGCCCAGCCGGGTCGATCGTCACCGGGTAGACAGTCTCCGGGTGCCGCAAGAAGGCGGAGTCCGGCCTGAGCAGCAGACTCTCGTCGGCGACCTGCACGTCGACGGACCGCATCACCAGTGGGCCCCCCGTCGAAGACTCCGTGCGCGAATCCCACATCACCGCTGGCGCGGTCGTGGCAACGACGTCGTCGTGACCGTCGACGAGTTCCAGGCGCCCTTCTCCCGCTTCGACGAGTTCAGCGCCGGCCGTCTCCACAGGGAACACCAGCTCATCCAGCGCACGAAACGTGCTCTCACTGGGCCGCTGCTGCACGACCAAGTGCTGAGTGAATCCTTGTCGGGTGGCCGTGAGGACCAGGTCGACCTGCGGCATGACGTTTCGATAGGTCGCCGAACTACCGTCCAGTTCCGGTTTGGGGAGCTTCTCGCGCCAGTCGAGCCGAAGGAGGCTGCCTTCACCATCCCCGAAGGTCACCATCGTGCTACCGGGCGCACCATCCGCGAACGCCAGGTCGGCAGTCGTGGCCTTGGGGCGAGCGCCGTCCTCGGTGAACTCCAACGTCGTGTCGAGTGCCAACCACTCGCCGTCCACCTCGACCCGCACTGGGCCTGCGCTGGCCTCCACCCGCACTGTGCCATCGGGCATCGCATGCTTGATTGTCGACTCGGTCGTCGCGGAAGCGATCTCGATCGGATCCCCCGTCTCCGCCGCCTCCAGGAGTGCAGCCGCCTCCTCAAGCGCTGCCTCGACGTTGGGAGCAAACTCCTCGGGCATCTCTGGCATATCGACGTGCGGCAACTTCTCCACCGGTGGCGGCTGAACCGACAACTCGTCCATCGCCGGCGCGGGCACTGCCTTGCTCGGGACGGGCACCCGGTCGTCGGAAGTGCCCTCGACGGCACTCTCGGGCAGCGGGGACGTGCGCTGAGCGGGTGCTGCCTGAGCGGGCGCGCCCTGGAGGATGGTCATCACCAGGGTGGCCGCAAGTACCACGCCCACGGGGCCACGTGAGCGCCAGCCGACGACAGGAGCGAAGGCGTGCCGATGGCGCACGGTGGACCTCTTTCACCAGGTCAGGGAGCAGATCCAGGCGTCGAGGTGACCGTCCGGGGCGTTCAGCGCGCACACAGTGACAGCGGACGATCATGGTCCGCAAGACCCCTGACTGCAATCAGTTGCCACTTCGTTACCAACAGTCAGAGGCGCCTCAGAAGTCGGGCCAACCGACTCCTCCACCTGACTTCGTCCGCTTCGTCGCCCGGATCACTGCGGGTACCCCGAATCGGCCTCTGAGCTGCGAGACCAGGGACGGATCCGGGGGTTCCCCGATGCCGGGCGGGCACTGCCGAGCGCAGGCTTGTGTCATGACCGAGACCACGCAACTTCCGCCCACCGACGCCCCCCACACCGAGACGCCCGCCGACCGGCCGCCGCTGCGCCGCAACCGGCGGCACCTGCTGGTCGGCGGCGTGGCCGCCGGGCTGGCCGAGCACACCGGGATCGACGCGCTGCTGTGGCGGCTCGGGTTCGTCGCGCTGGTCTTCGCCGGCGGCGCCGGGTTCTGGCTCTACCTGGCGCTGTGGCTGCTCATGCCCACCGCCCCGGCCACGCCCGACGACCGCACGAACGTGCTCGACGAGTGGGTCGAGCGGCTCCGCAAGGTGGTCGTGCGCACCCCGGCCGGTCGTTGATCATCGGCGAACGGCTGCCCGACACGCCGCCGGGCCCGGCCGCTCGCCGATGATCAACTGAAGGACGCAGGTCAGCCGAGCAGGCCGCGGGCGGCGGCGAGGGCCACCGCCTCCGCCCGCCCGGTGGCGCCGAGCTTGGCCAGGATGTTGCTCACGTGCACGGAGGCGGTCTTCTCGCTGACGAACAGCTCCGCGCCGATCTGCCGGTTGGTGCGCCCCTGCGCGACCAGCGCCAGCACCTCGGTCTCCCGCGGCGTGAAGACGGCGCCGGGCTCGACTGCCCGTACCCCCGGCAGCTCCAGCCGGCCGCGGCGGGCCAGCGCCTCGACCGCCGTCCGCAGCGGCTCGGCGCCCAGCCGCACCGCCACCTCGTGCGCCGCCGCCAGCTCCGCGGCCGCGCCCGCCCGGTCGTCGCCGGCCAGCAGCCCCTCAGCCAGCAGTGCCTCAGCCAGCAGCGCCTCGGCCAGCCGGAGCCGGGACCGCGCCTGCTCGTACACGTGCCCCAGGTCGCCGAACTCCTCGACCGCGCGCCGCCACAGCTGCACCGCGGCCTCGCCCCGCACCCGTGCCAGCTCGGCTTCCAACCGCGTGCGCCACGCCCGCGCCTCGATGCCGACCGGGTACGGCACTTGCGCCGCCGACCGGCCGATCTCGGCCAGCCCGTCGGCGTCAGCTCCCCAGCGGACCACCGCCGGTTCGTCCCCGGCCCGCCGGGCCGCGACCGCCACGTCGCCGACCGCTGCCAGCGCGCTCGCCGCCAGCCGCACCGAGGCGAGCCGCTCGTCACCCCACAGCTCGCGCAGCCGGCGGTCGGCGAACCGGGCCCGCTCGACCGCCGCCGCCGCGTCACCGGCCTGGGCGGCCAGCTCGATCTCCGCCGCCACCGTGGCCAGCATCAGCAGCACGTGGTTGTCCCAGCGGGACGCCGGCCCCTGCGCCCAGCCCAGCCGCTCGGCCGCCCGCGGGTCACCCCGGCCGACCAGCACCAGCAGCCCGTCGGCGCGCACGTGCGCGGCCATGTCGGGGACCCTGGCCAGCGCGTCGGCGGCGACCAGGCTGCCGTCCCAGTCGCCGAGCACGTACCGGGCCAGCACCTCCAGGTGCCGCAGCTCGGCACCGTAGAACGACCACTCCACACCCAGCGTCGCCGCCCGGGCCAGCCCGGCGGTGACGTGCGTCAGCGTCTCGGCCAGCTCGCCGGCGTCGTAGGCGGTGATCGCCTGGCTGAACCAGACCCGCATCTCCACGTCGCCGTCGCCGGACCGCGCCGCCCGCGCCCGGGCCTCGTCGAACCGCGCCCGCACCGCCGCCCGGTCGCCGCCGCCCGACCCGCGGGCCAGGGAGACGGCGGTGTCGGCCCACGCGCTGTCCAGCCCCAGGGCGTCGGCCGCCGCGAGCGCCTCCTCGGCCGCGGCGTCCGCCTCCTCCACCAGGCCCAGCGAGTAGCTGGTGCGGGCGTGCGTGGCCGCCGCCCAGGTGCGCACCGCCGAGGGCGGCTGCGCGGGCACCAGCGCCATCGCCGCGGCGCTCTCCCGGTGGGCCTCGGCCGCCTCCTCGATCCGGCCCAGCACCTGCGCCAGCGTGTAGTGCACCCGCGCTCGCGCCTCGGGCTCGCCGTCGGGCCCGAGCAGCTCCCCGGCCGAGCGCAGCAGCGCCACCGCCCGGTGCAGGTCACCGACCGCCCGGGCCGCCGCAGCCGTGTCCAGCAGCACCGCCTCCTGCGGGCGGCCGGCGCGGTCGGCGGCGTCCGGCACCGCGGTCCACAGCTCGAGCACCGCCTCCAGGTGCTGCAGCTGCTCGGCGGGAGCGCCCACCCGGCGGGCGGCGGCCGCGGCCTCCAGCGAGGCGCTCAGCGCGCCGGGCAGGTCGTTGCTCTCGCGCAGGTGGTGGGCGCGCTCCGCCGCCGTCCCCGCCTCCGGCCGGTCGGCCAGCTGGGCGGCGACGGCGGCGTGCAGCCGCACCCGTTCACCGGGCAGCAGGTCGGCCAGCACCGCCTCGCGCAGCAGCGCGTGCCGGAACCGGTAGCGCCCGTCGTCGGAGACCACCAGCAGGTGCCGGTGCACCGCCTCGGCCAGCGCCGCCTCCAGCTCGGCCGCCGACTGCCCGCCCACCGCGGCGACCAGCTCGTGCCGCACCGAGCGCCCGGCCACGGCGGCCACCCGCAGCACCTGCTGCGCGGCCGGGCCGAGCTGCTCCACCCGGGCGAGCAGCACCTCGGACAGCCCACCGGGCAGCGCCTCCCCCGCTGCCACCAGCTCCTCGGCGTAGAAGGCGTTGCCCTCGGCGCGGGCGACGACGTCCTCGACCGGAACAGCGCCGGGCCCACCGGAGACGGCGGCCAGCCGGCGGACCAGCGTCTCCACCTCGGCGTCGGCCAGCGGCTCCAGGGGAAGCCGTTCGACGCCGGGCAGCCGCACCAGCTCGGCGAGCAGCGGGCGCAGCGGGTGCCGGCGGTGGAGGTCGTCGGCGCGGTAGGAGGCGACGACGGCGACCCGCTCGTCGGCCAGCCGGGCCAGCAGGTAGCGCAGCAGGTCGCGGCTGGAGCGGTCGGCCCAGTGCAGGTCCTCCAGGACGACGAGCACCGGCCGCTCGCCGGCCAGCTCGCCCAATAGCGCGGCCACCGACTCGAACAGCTGGAGCCGGCCGTCGTCGTCCGGCGGGCGCAGCGTGCGGTGCGGCGACGACAGGCCGAGCTCGGGGCGGGAGCGCTCCGGCACGGCACCACCGCCGAGCAGGCCGGCCAGCACCGGGTGGCGGGCCAGCACCGGCGCCAGCTCCGGGTCGGCGGCCGCCGGCCGCAGCAGGTCGACGAAGGGCAGGTAGGGCAGGCCGACGTCGCCCAGGTCGACGCAGTGCCCGGTGAGCACCCGCACCCCGCGCCCGGTGGCCCGGCGGGCCAGCTCGTCGAGCAGCCGGGTCTTGCCGACGCCGGCGTCGCCGGCCACCAGCACCCCGGACGGGCGCCCCGCGGCCGCCGCGTCGACGTGCGCCAGCAGTCGGCCGAGCTCGGTCACCCGGCCGACCAGCGGACCCTCGTCCCAGCGCGGCACGCCGGTGATCGTGGCACGGCCCACCGACGCGCCGGCCGCCGACGAGGTCAGCGCGCCCGCCGCAGCCGGGTCGTCCAGGACCCCCGCCGGCTGCCCCGGGCGAAGGACCGCTCGACCAGCTCCCGGCGCCAGGCCAGCTCGGCCTCCAGGGCGGGGTTGGGGTAGTGCGCCATGACCGTCTCCTCGTGTCGTCCGTGGGTGGACGAGGAGGACGGTCGCCCTGAGGGAGGGCCCCGGGCATCGGGCGATCGGGCAGTTCCCGGGAGCGGTCGGCGTCTGAGGCCCCCTCAGGCGGGGCCGCGGAGCAACGTCAGGCGCTCAGCCCACGGAGTAGGTGGCCTCGTCGGCGACCACGTCGTCCTGCTCGTCCGCGGGCTCCCGGGCGTCCTCGGGCGCCGGCACCGGCTCGTCGACCGCCTGGTCGAACTCGCCGTCGGCGTCGGTGTCCGCGTACAGAGTGGCGGTCAGGTCGGTGTCCGCGGTCAGCGCCGGGTCGAGGTCCACGGCCACGTCGCTGGTGGTCCCCACCTGCACCAGGGTCGAGCCGAGCACCGCGTCGTCGCCGCCACTGACGACGACGAAGCCGCCGCCCGGTGCGGTCACCCTGGCGACGACCACGCGGTCGCCGGCGCCGGACTGGTCCTCGAACTCCAGGTCGGCCATCTGCCCGCTGCCCGACTCCCCCTCGGGCGCGATCGTGGTCGATCCCGCGGTGGCGGGCGAGGACGGCGGGGCGTCACCGGCCGGTGCATCCGCGCCGTCCCCACAGGCGGACAGCAGGAGGACGGCGGCAGGGACGGTCACGAGGGCCCGGCGGGAGCTGGTCATGCAGACCTCCTGCCCCGGGCCCCGCCGGACCACACCCGCCGTACGCCCGATCAGCTCACGGTGTAGGACGCGTCGTCGGAGACGACGCCGTCCTCGTCGTCGGTGTCCGGGATCCGCTGGTCGATCGAGGGGTCGAAGTCCCCGTCCTCGTCGGTGTCGCCGTAGAGGACCGCCGCCAGGTCGGTGTCCTCGGTCAGCGCCGGGGACAGCGGCACCTCGACGTCGGTCGCCTCGCCGGCCGGCACGGCGGTGGAGCCGAGCACCTCGGCCTCCGTGACGTCGTCGTCGGACCCGTCGCCGGGCAGGATCACGACGAACCCGTCGACGGTCATCGCGACCCGGGCGACGGTGACCGAGCTGCCGTCCCCGGACTGGTCGTCGAACTCCACCTCGGCGATCGGGGCACCGGTCGCCCGGCCGGTCTCGGTCGCCGCGGCCGAGTCGTCGGTGCCGTCCTCGGCGAACGTGGTGCCGACGGCGGGCGTGGGCTCCTGCTCGGCGGCGTCGTCGCCGCAGGCGGTCAGGGCGAGGACGGCGGCAGCAGGGAGGGCGAGCAGCGCAGGTCGTCTCATGGTCCTGTCACTGCCCACTCCTGGCCGCTGTCCACACACCGTGATCGACGCGCGCGGCGGGACCGACATGGGGAAGACTGCCGGGCACCGGGCGGTTGTCCGGAACAGCTTGGTGCACCCCCGACGTCGTGGGCGGCATCCCCTGGGGCCGGTCCCCTGGCGGACCCGGCCCGGACGACGTGTGAGAGGACGACAGTGCCCGAGAACGGCGCGAACGACCTGACCCCGACCGTGTTCGTGCTCTACGGCGCGACCGGTGACCTGGCCCGCCGGATGGTGCTCCCGGCGTTCTTCCAGCTCGCCCAGCACGGCCTGCTGCCCGACGAGTGGCGGCTCATCGGCAGCGGGCGCGGCGAGCGGACCGACGAGGAGTTCGTCGACCACGTCCGCGGCTCGCTGACCGAGTTCGGCCCCTCCCCCGACGAGGGCCCGTGGGACGAGTTCGCCACCCGGCTGCGCTTCGCCGGGGGCGGGTTCACCGAGGACGACCCCGGGCAGCTGCTCGACGTCGTGGCCAAGGCCCGGGCGGAGATCGGCGAGGACGCCCAGGTGGTCCACTACCTGTCGCTGCCGCCGAAGGCGTTCACCGGGTACACGAGGGCGATCGGCGCCCACGGGCTGGCCGAGCGCGCCCGGGTGGTCTACGAGAAGCCGTTCGGCGACTCCCCGGAGGCCTTCCGCGAGCTCGACGACGTCGTGCACTCGGTCTTCGACGAGGAGCAGGTCTTCCGGATCGACCACTTCCTGGGCAAGGAGGGCACCCAGGACCTGCACGTGCTGCGCTTCGCCAACGGCCTGTTCGAGCACATCTGGAGCCGCGAGCACATCGCCCAGGTGCAGATCGACGTCCCCGAGGACCTCGACGTCGCCGACCGCGCCGACTTCTACGACGCCACCGGCGCGACCCTGGACATGCTGGTCACCCACCTGTTCCAGGTCGCCGCCGAGGTCGCCATGGAGCCACCGGTCAGCTTCCGGGCCAGCGACATCCTGGCCGCCCGCGAGTCCGTGCTCGCCGCGTTCCGCCCGCTGGCGCCGGCCGACGTCGTCCTCGGCCAGTTCGACGGCTACCGGGAGCTGGACGCCGTCCCCGACGACAGCGACACCGACACCTTCGTCGCCGCCAAGCTCTTCATCGACACCGGGCGGTGGCGGGGCGTGCCCTTCCTGCTGCGCACCGGCAAGCGGCTGGCCGCCAAGCAGCAGCGGGTCAGCCTGGTGCTGCACCGCCCGATCGGGCCCGTGCACGACGTCCCCGCCAACGGCAACGTCGTCAGCCTGTCGCTCGCCGGGGCCGGCTCGCTGGACATCGACATGCTGGCCAAGCGCCCCGGCCCGGAGCTGGAGACCGCCCGCGCCCGCGCCACCCTGGACCTCTCCCAGGTGTCCGGTGGTGAGCCGCTGCCGCCCTACGTCTCGCTCATCCACGACGTGCTGGTCGGCGACCGGTCGCTGTTCACCACCAGCGAGGGCCTGGCGCAGACCTGGCGGGCGCTGCAGCCGGTGCTCGACTCCCGGCCCGAGGTGCACCGCTACGAGCCCGGCTCGTGGGGCCCGGCGGCGGCCAACGAGCTGGCCGGCGAGGTCGGCTGGCTGCTGGGCCAGACCGAGCAGTAGCACCTGCGAACGCACGAAGCCCCCGCTCTCGAGGAGAGCGGGGGCTTCGCTGCGTCGGTGAGGTCCGGACCGGACGCTGGTCGCCTCGCGGCGGTTTGCACATCTGGGGCTCCAGACCCCCGACCGAGGTCGGAGCGGTGTTCCCCAGCGGCAGTTATCAAGTGGAGCCCGGGGACACAGGTCGCCCGGCCCGGACGTCCTCCACCGTACCCGCGCCCCCCTGCCCCATGCGCGTGGCGATGAACTCAATCGGGACCTCAGTTGAGGCCGCGGACGTCCTGCTTCAGTGCGGTGTCCACCGTCAGCGCACTGGCCAGCACCAGGGTCGCCAGCGGGTCGGGCAGCCGCTGGTGCACCTGGACGACGTAGTCGTCGGCGGTGGTGAACAGGGTGCGGGCCAGCCCCTCCCAGGTCTTGGTGATCCGGGCAACCTCGGCCCCGGCGGCGTCGACGACCGCGAAGTCCCAGGCCCGCCAGTTCTCGGCCTGGATCGCGCCCACCAGCCGGTCGGCGACCACGAGGTCGAACCGGATGTGCCCGACGACGTTCGCCTGGACGATCTCTCCCGCCGGCGTGCCGTCGGGGCGGGCCACCAGCACCCGCGAGCGCATCAGCTTCGCCGGGCGGGTCAGCAGCAGCACGGGGCCGGCGGCGTCGCGCACCTCGAGGGTGTGGGTGAGGAACTGGTCCCAGCGGGTCATCAGCCGGAACGCCTTGCGCAGGCTGCTCTGCCCCACCTGGGTCACGGCGCCGACCTGCTGACCGGCGCCGTCCAGCACCGCGTACTCGTTGGTGAGCTCGACCAGCTTCGCCCGCTGCTGGACGACGAGCACCGGCTGCTCCAGCAGCACCGACCGCGGGTGCCCGGGCGGCACCTGCTCGCTCTGGGTGCGGTGGGGCTGGGCGTGCTGGGGCTGGGTGTGCTGGGGCTGGGCGTGCTGGGGCTGGCTGTGCTGGGGCTGGGTGTGCTGGGGCTGGGTCTGCTGGGTCCAGGCGCCGCCGTCCCACCAGCGGAGGCCGCCACCCCCGGCCGGGTCGGGGTACCAGCCCGGCGGCGGGGGCGGCTGGGTCATGCCTGCACGCTAACCACCGCGCCTGCCAGACTCGGGGACGTGGCGGGCGTCGGGTTCGAGCAGTGGGCGGCGCTGGCCGGGGACTCCCCGACCTCGCGCACCGAGTGGGCCGCGGTCGTCGGCGCGTGGAGCGAACCGCACCGCCGCTACCACGACGTCGCCCACCTGGCCGCCGTCCTCGGCATCGTCGACCGGCTGGCCGCGCACGCCACCGACCCCACCGCCGTCCGGCTGGCCGCCTGGTACCACGACGTCGCCTACGAACCGGCTCGCAGCGACAACGAGGAGGTCAGCGCCGCCCGGGCCCGGATCGGCCTGCTCGGGCTGGTATCGGAGGAGACCGTCGCGGAGGTGGAGCGGCTGGTGCTGCTCACCGCCGGGCACGACCCGGCCGACGACGACGCCAACGGCGCGGTGCTGTGCGACGCCGACCTCGCCGTGCTGGCCGGCCCACCGGAGTCCTACGCCGCCTACGCCTCCGCGGTGCGGGAGGAGTACGGGCACCTCTCCGACGCCGAGTTCACGACCGGCCGGATCGCGGTGCTGGAGCACCTGCTGGAGCTGCCCTCGCTCTACCGGCTGCCCGAGCTGGCCGCCGGGTGGGAGCCCCGCGCGCGGGCAAACCTGACCGCCGAGCTCACCCTGCTGCGCGCGCGCAGCTGACGACGACCACCCGATCGGGTGATCGTCGGGTCGCGCGCAGGCCGGCCGTGATCCACGGTTGCCCGGCGACCAGCCGCCGTCCAGCGGCTCCCGCCAGGGCCCCGGTCGCCGGACGTGAGGAGTTCCCCGTGCGACTCGGCACCAGCATCTTCCTGCTCGCCGTCGGCGCTGTGCTCACCTTCGCGGTGACCGCCCAGGTCAGCGGGGTCGACCTCGACGTCGTCGGCTGGATCCTGATGGCGGTCGGCGCGCTCGGCATCATCGTCGAGCTCGCCGTCTGGGCACCGCGCCGTCGCCGCGTGGTGCGCACCGACGGCTACGAGGGCGGCCCGGTGCGCCGGTCCACCACGGAGGAGAGCCACTAGTTGTTCTGACCTGACAGGTTGGTGACGCGGCTGGCCGGGGGTCTGCCGGCGAGTGCGGTGTGGCCGCGGTGGTGGTTGTAGTGGTGTAGCCAGGCAGGGTAGGCAGCGGCGCGGTCGGCGTCACTGGC
>NZ_JBJGZY010000034.1:0-44341 GCF_054050755.1 Modestobacter sp. SYSU DS0511 | reverse complement strand
CCCCCCCCGCCCCCCCCCGCCCCCCCCCCCCCCCCCCCCCCCCCCCCCCCCCCCCCCCCCCCCCCCCCCCCCCCCCCCCCCCCCCCCCCCCCCCCCCCCCCCCCCCCCCCCACACCGGCTGGGCGCCGTCGGTGGGACGTCAGTCGCGCGGTCGCCCCACCCCGTCGGGCAGGTGGTCGGCGGGCAGGCTGGCCAGCCCGGTCGGCTGGTCCGGCGCGGCCTCGTGCCGGCCACCCTCGGGCCGGTCCTCGTCCGCCTCGGCGGCCTCGGGCCGGCCACCCTGCGTCGAGTCGCCGTCGGCCAGCCGTCGGTCGGTGCGGTCGGCGTCCTCCACCGGCGGCTCCACCGACGTCGGCGCCGCGGCCCCGGCGGCGTGGGCGCTCGCCAGCGCCGGGTCGTGCGCGGCGGGGTCGGTGGTCTCGCCGGCACCGGCCTGCTGCGCCTGGATGCCCGACTGGGTGCGCAGCGGCAGCTGGGGCAGGAAGACCAGCACGAAGAAGCCCAGGGCCACCACGCCCGCCGCGATCAGGAACACCAGGTCGATCGAGTCGGAGAAGCCGGTCTTGAACGGCAGCGCCACGGCGCTGGGCAGCTCCTGGATGAACGAGGTGTCTGACAGGTCGCTGGCGTTGCCGGCGGCCGCCTGCAGCTGCGGTGCCAGCTCGGGGTCGGCGGCCGCGGCGTCGGAGACCGCGCTGCCGATGTCGGTGGGCAGTCGGGTGAACAGCACCGAGAGGAAGACCGCCGTCCCCAGGGTGCCGCCCATCTGCCGGAAGAACGTCACCGACGAGGTGGCGACCCCGATCTCCCGCGGGCTGACCGCGTTCTGCACCGCGAGGATGACCGGCTGGAAGTTGAAGCCCAGGCCCAGCCCCATCAGCGTCATGAACGGGAACATCACCAGCACCGAGGTGTCCGCGCCGACGATGAACGACAGCGACACCAGGGCGGCGACGATGAACACCACACCGATGAGCGGGAACGGCTTGTACTTCTCGGTGCGGGCGATGGTCTGGCCGGCGATGACCGAGCCGAGCATGATGCCCAGCACCAGCGGGATCATCTCCAGTCCTGCCTCTGTCGGACTGGATCCGTGCACGATCTGCAGGTACTGGGGCAGCAGCAGGATGCCGCCGAACATGCCGGCGCCCAGCACGATGCTGCTGAGGCTGCTCACGGCGAAGGTGCGGTTGGCGAACATCCGCAGCGGCAGCAGGGCGTCGTCCCGGTAGGCCCGCTCGGCGAGCACGAACAGCACGAACCCGACGACGGCCAGGGCGTAGCAGGTCAACGCTCCGGTGCTGCCCCAGCCCCAGGTGCGGCCCTGCTCGGCGACGATCAGCAGCGGCACCAGGAAGAGCACCAGCGCGAGGGCGCCCGGCCAGTCGACCCGGTGCTCGCGGCGGGTGTGCGGCAGGTGCAGCACCCGGAACACGACGACGAGGGCCAGGATGCCCAGGGGCACGTTCACGTAGAAGATCCAGCGCCAGCCGGTGATGCCCAGGATCGAGGACTGGCCGGCGAGGAAGCCGCCGATGACCGGGCCCAGCACGCTGGAGGTGCCGAAGACGGCCATGAACCAGCCCTGGTACTTCGAGCGCTCCCGCGGTGGCACGATGTCGGCGATGATCGCCAGCGCGAGCGACATCAGCCCACCGGCACCGATTCCCTGGACAGCCCGGTACACGGCCAGCTGGTACATCGTGTCGGCGAGCCCGCACAGCGCCGACCCGACGACGAAGACGGCGATGGCGAACAGGTAGAACGGCCGGCGGCCGTACATGTCGCTCAGCTTGCCGTACAGCGGGGTGGCGATCGTGGAGGTGATCAGGAAGGCGGTGGTCGCCCACGCCTGCAGGTCGTAGCCGTTCAGGTCGTCGGCGATCGTGCGGATCGCCGTGGAGACCACCGTCTGGTCCAGCGCGGCGAGGAACATGCCGAGCAGCAGGCCGCCCAGGATCGTCATGATCTGGCGGTGGGTGAACACCCCGGCGGCGTCGGGGGCCGCTGCGGCGGCGCGGGCACCGCGACGGTTCGCCACGGGCGCGCGGTCGCTGGTCTGGGTCATCGGTCCTTCTCGGGGGAGTCCACGGGGCCGCCGACGGCGGAGCCCAGGGTGGGGAGGTGGTCGGTGAGGTCCTGCACGAACCGGCGCAGCTGGGCGGTGAAGCCGGCCAGCTCACCCGGTGCCCAGTCGGCGGTGACCGCGGCGAGCAGCGCCTCGCGCTCCTGGCGGAGCTGGTCGAGGACCGCCTCGCCGGCCGGGGTGACGACCAGCTGGCTGACCCGGCCGTCCTGCTCGTCGGCGACCCGCCGCACCAGCCCGCGGTCGACGAGCAGGGAGACGTGCCGGCTCACGGTGGACGGGTCGGCGTGCACCAGCTCGGCGAGGGCGCCCTGACGCAGTGGGCCGAGCCGGGTGAGGGGGAACAGCAGCACGTGGGCGGCGCGCTCGCGGGCGTCGGGTGCTGCACCGGCCGTGCCGGTGGCCTTGAGCGCGTGCATGACGCGCATCAGCCGGGCCAGCTCGTCGGAGAGCGACGTCGGCGAGTCGTCGGCCGCAGCGCTGCCCGGTGCGGACGCGAGGTCGGTCACGGCGTCTCCGGTCGTCGATGGTGCGGACGGCGCCGCACTGCGCCGGGAACGGTTGCACTCTACAAACCGTTGCACCACGCATGCAACAAGTTGTGTCGGGCATGCAGTGTGATGCGGGCGACGCCCGGGGCGGGGATGGGACGCTGGAGGCCGTCCGCACCGGAGAGGAACCCCGAACGACCGTGAGCACCCCGCACGACGAGCTGCGCTCGCGGCTGTCCGCGTTGACCCTCGCCGACGAGCACCGGCTCCGCCGGCGCCTCGACGGCACCCGGCGTACCAAGGACCCGGCCGCCCGCGCCCGCCAGCGCGAGCGGATCGCCGAGGAGGTCGCTGCCGCAGAGGCCCGCGTCGCCGCCCGGCGGGCCGCCGTCCCGGTGGTCGCCTACCCCGACGAGCTGCCGGTCAGCCAGCGACGCGACGACATCGCCGCGGCCGTCCGCGACCACCAGGTCGTCGTCGTCGCCGGCGAGACCGGATCGGGCAAGACGACGCAGCTGCCGAAGATCCTGCTCGAGCTCGGCCGCGGGGTCCGTGGCCGGATCGGGCACACCCAGCCGCGGCGCATCGCGGCCCGCACGGTGGCCGAGCGGATCGCCGAGGAGATCGGCACCCCGCTGGGCGACGTCGTCGGCTGGAAGGTGCGGTTCACCGACGAGGTCGGCGACCGGACGCTGGTCAAGCTGATGACCGACGGCGTGCTGCTGGCCGAGGTGCAGCGCGACCGGATGCTCCGCCAGTACGACACGATCATCATCGACGAGGCGCACGAGCGGAGCCTCAACATCGACTTCCTGCTGGGCTACCTGGCCCGGCTGCTGCCCCGCCGGCCGGACCTGAAGCTGGTCATCACCTCGGCGACCATCGACGTCGACCGGATCGCGAAGCACTTCACCGGCCGCTCGGTCGCCCCCGACCGCCAAAATGGCCATTTTGGCGAGCAGGAAGGAGCGGGGGACGACGGCGCGGAGGTGCCGGTCGTCGAGGTCAGCGGGCGCACCTACCCGGTGGAGGTCCGCTACCGGCCGGTGGTCGACCCCGACGCCGCGGACGCCGACCCCGACCGGGACCAGGTCTCCGCGATCGTCGACGCCTGCGCCGAGCTGATCGCCGAGGGGCCGGGCGACGTGCTGGTCTTCCTCGCCGGTGAGCGGGAGATCCGGGACACCGCCGAGGCGCTGGGTGGGGTGACGGAACGGTCCGGCGCACCGATCGAGGTGCTCCCGCTCTACTCCCGGCTGTCCGCCGCCGACCAGCACAAGGTCTTCCAGGCGCACACCGGTCGGCGGATCGTGCTGGCCACCAACGTCGCCGAGACGTCGCTGACCGTGCCGGGCATCAGGTACGTCGTCGACCCCGGGACCGCTCGGATCTCCCGGTACAGCCATCGCACCAAGGTCCAGCGGCTGCCGATCGAGCCGATCAGCCAGGCCTCGGCCCGGCAGCGGTCGGGCCGGTGCGGGCGGACCAGCGAGGGCATCGCGATCCGGCTGTACAGCGAGGACGACTACGACGCCCGCCCGGAGTACACCGACCCGGAGATCCTGCGCACCAACCTCGCCTCGGTGCTGCTGCAGATGGCCTCGCTGGACCTGGGCGACGTCGCCGACTTCCCGTTCATCGACCCCCCGGACCGCCGCGCGGTCGCCGACGGCCTGGCGCTGCTGGAGGAGCTCGCCGCCCTCGACGGCGAGGGTCGGCTGACCGAGACCGGCCGGGCGCTGGCCGCGCTGCCGCTGGACCCGCGGATCGCCCGGATGGTCGTGGAGGCCGACCGGCGCGGGGTGCTGGAGGAGGTGCTGGTCATCGCCGCCGGGCTCACCGTGCAGGACGTGCGGGAGCGCCCGGCCGAGCACCAGCAGGCCGCCGACGAGCTGCACCGCCGGTTCGCCGACGAGAACTCCGACTTCCTCGCGTTGCTCAACCTCTGGCGCTACCTGGGGGAGAAGCAGGACGAGCTCTCCGGCAACCAGTTCCGGCGCACCGTGAAGCGCGAGTTCCTCCACTACCTGCGGATCCGCGAGTGGCAGGACCTGCACGGTCAGCTGCGCAGCACCGCCCGCCGGCTGGGCATGACCACCGGTGCCCTCGCGCCCGAGCCCGACGAGCGCGGGGTGACCGCCTCCCTGCTGGCCGGGCTGCTCTCCCAGGTGGGCGTGCAGGCCGAGCCCGCCAAGAACCGCGACGGCAAGCCCGGGCGCCCGGGCCGGGAGTACCTGGGCACCCGCAACACCCGGTTCGTGATCGCCCCGGGCACGCCGCTGGCGAAGAAGCCGCCGCGCTGGGTGGTGGCCGCGGAGCTGGTGGAGACCAGCCGACTGTTCGCCCGCACCGTGGCCCGGATCGACCCGGAGGTCGTCGAGCGGCTCGCCGAGCACCTGGTCAAGCGGACCTACAGCGAGCCCCGCTGGGACGCCAAGCGCGGTTCGGTCGTGGCCACCGAGCGGGTCACCCTCTACGGGCTGCCCCTGGTCGTGGGCCGGCGCGTGCAGTACGGCTCGATCGACCCGGTCGTCTCCCGGGAGCTGTTCATCCGGCACGCCCTGGTGCAGGGGGAGTGGACGACGCACCACCGGTTCTGGGCGGAGAACCAGGCGGCGATCGAGCGGGTCGCCGAGCTGGAGGAGCGGGCGCGCCGCCGGGACATCCGGGTCGACGACGAGACGGTCTTCGAGCTGTACGACGAGCGGATCCCCGCCGATGTCGTCTCCACCCGGCACTTCGACCGGTGGTGGAAGCAGGCCCGCCGGGAGACCCCGGACCTGCTCACCTTCACCCCGGAGATGCTGACCAACGCCGCGGTCGCCGGGCAGGTGCAGGTCGAGGACTACCCGGACCAGGTGCAGCTGACGCAGGGGCTCGTCCTGCCGCTGTCCTACGCGTTCGACCCGGGCGCGCCCGAGGACGGCGTCACCGTCGACGTGCCGCTGGGCGTGCTGGACGCCGTGGCGGACCGCACGGCAGGCGAGTCGCTGGCGTTCACGGTCCCAGGGCTGCGGGAGGAGCTGGTCACCGAGCTGCTGCGTTCGCTGCCCAAGCAGCTGCGCCGGGGTCTGGTGCCGATCCCCGACCGGGCGCGTCAGGTGCTGCCGCTCATCGACCCGACGGAGCCCCTGCTGCCGGCGCTGGAGCGGGAGCTGCGCCGGGCGACCTCGGTGGTCGTCCCACCCGACGCCTGGAACCCCGCGGAGGTGCCGGCGCACCTGCGGGCGACCTTCCGGGTGCTCGACGACCAGCACCGGCCGCTCGCCACCGGCAAGGACCTGGCCGCGCTGCGGGCGCAGGTCGCCCCGCAGGCCCGGGCGAGCCTGGCCCGGGCGGCGTCGACCTACGAGCGCACCGGGCAGACGAGCTGGACGTTCGACACCCTGCCGCGCTCGGTGGAGGTGCAGCGGGGTGGGCACGTGGTCACCGCGTACCCGGCGCTGGTCGACGAGGGGGAGACGGTGGGGGTCCGGGTGGTCGCCACCGAGGCGGAGGCGACCCGGCTGAGCTGGCGCGGGGCCCGGCGGCTGCTGCTCCTGACCGTCGGTCCGCCGGTGAAGCAGGTGGTCAAGGGGATCGGCCCGCGCAGCCGGCTGGCGCTGCAGTTCAACCCGGACGGGGAGATCCCGGACCTGGTCGCCGACTGCGCCGACGCCGCCGCCGACGAGCTGGTCGCCGCGGCCGGCGGTCCGCCGCGGGACGAGGCTGCCTGGGCCGCGCTGGTCGAGGCGGCTCGCGCCCAGCTGCTGCCGCTGACCAGCGACGCCGTCCGGCGGGTCGAGGCGGTGCTCACCCAGGCGCGCGAGGTGGCCGTCGCCATCGGTGCGGCACCGGGCCGGCGGGTGCCCGAGGCGGCCATCGCGGACCTGCGCCGGCAGATGGGCGGACTGCTGCACAAGGGCTTCGTGGCGGCGGCCGGTCGACGGCGGCTGCCGGACCTGGTGCGCTACCTGACCGCGATGGCCTACCGGCTGGAGCGGCTGCCGGCCAACGCGGCTCGGGACGCCCTGCTGATGGAGACCGTCGCCGCGGTCACCGCCGAGTACGAGCAGCTGCGCCGGCAGGTGCCGGCCAGCGGCGCGCCGGACGACCCGGTCGCGCGCGTGCGGTGGATGCTCGAGGAGTTGCGGGTGGGGCTGTTCGCCCAGGCGGTGGGCACCCCGCGGCCGGTCTCGGAGCAGCGGGTCTACAAGGCGATCGACCAGCTGCTGCCCTGAGCCGGGCGGTCAGGTCCGGTCCTGGCCGGCCTCCTTGAGCAGGGCGGAGATCCGCTGCCGGGTGACGCCGAACAGCCCGGCGATGCGGTTGATGCTCACGCCCTCGGCGTGGAGCGCCGTTGCCTGCTCCCGCCGCCAGGCGTGCCCGGCGGCGGACAGCGTGCCGAGTACCGCGCTGATGCTCTCGACCACGAGAGGACGGCGCTCCCCGGTCACGACCTCGAGCCAGGGTCGGCCGTTGCGACGGGCCTCGAGCAGCTTCTCCGCCCGGTCGCGGGCGTGCTCCAGCTGGGCCACGCAGGCGTCCAGCTCGGTGACCAGCTGGGCCAGCGCCCGGGCGGCCGGGTCGTCGGGTGTTCCGGCGCCGGTCATGGCGGCTCCTCGTCGGGAAGGCGGTGGGGGACCGGTTCAGTTGCACACTATCCAACGACACACCCATTGCATGCAACGGGGGTTGCGTTCGAGCGCCGCCGGTGAGATCGTCGTCCGCAATCCAGTCGCGCTGCGCTGGTCCGGACCGGAACGAGGCCGCGATGTCCACCTTCACCGCAAGCGTCGACCTGCCTCCGATCCCGAGCAGCGTCCCGCTGGCCCGACGGCTGGTCCGGGACGTGCTGCGCGCCTGGGACGTCCCGCAGGACCGGGAGGACGCCGAGCTGCTGGCGACCGAAGTGGTGGCCAACGTCGTCGACCACGCAGGTGCCGACTCCTTCACCCTGGAGCTGACGCTGGCCGGCGCCTGGTTGCGCATCGCTGTCGTGGACGGCTCGGCCGTCCGCCCGATCGTCCGGGCACTGGACCACCAGGCCGAGCGGGGCCGGGGCATGCGGCTGGTGGATGCGATCGCCGACCGCTGGGGGGCCGAGGACCACCGCGGCGGCAAGCGGGTCTGGTTCGAGCTCGCGCCGGTCGCCGTGGGTGAGCCGCCCGCCGGCTGACCGCCCCGCGTTTGCACCCCGGGGGCAGCGGGGAGGGCCGCTGGAACAGCAGCCCAGTGGACGACGGGAGTCGAGATGACCGAGCCCAGCAACGTGCACCCGGCCGGCGAGGAGCTGACCGACGAACAGATGGTGGAGGCCGTCGAGGGCTCCACCGACAGCGCTTCGGAGAACGCCGACCGCGCGGGCCGGGACTGGGACGGCGACCCCTCGCAGGCGCCCCAGCAGTGATTGTGCCGGCTGCGGGGCTCCCGGGCCCCGCAGCCGGTCGCACTCGCGTCTGAGGCCCGCCGGCCGGCCCCGTCGCCGGCGCTCCGGGCGCCAGCCTCCCGCCAGGCGGGAGGCTGCTGTGTCCGTTCTCACATGCTGTGGCACCGTGTGCCGGTCCACGTCGCCGTCGACGAAGGCAGGCGCATGAGCATCCTCGGCACCCGGGTCGTCCGCACGGAGGACCCGCTCTTCCTGACCCGCGGGGCGGTGTACACCGACGACCTCGCCGACGAGCGGCTCACCGGCGCCCTGCACGCCACGTTCGTCCGGTCCCAGGTCGCGCACGGCCGGCTGCTCTCGGTCGACACCTCCGCCGCCCTGGACGCACCGGGTGTCGTCGCGGTCGTCACCGCAGCCGACCTGGCCGACCTCGCGCCGATCCCGGCGGGCTTCCCGTTCGTCCACCCCTCGGTCACCCGCGACTGGCTGGCCCGCGACGTCGTCCGGTTCGTCGGCGACCCGATCGCCGTGGTGCTCACCGAGGAGCGCTACCAGGGGGAGGACGCCGCCGAGCTGGTGGCCGTCGACGTCGACCCGCTGCCGGCCGTCGTCGGCACCGAGGCGGCCGCGCGCGGCGACGTCCTGCTGTTCCCGGAGGCCGGCAGCAACGTGCTGGCCGCCTTCGGCGAGCCCGCGCCCGAGGACCTCTTCGCCGGCTGCGAGGTCGTGGTGACCCGGCGGATCGTCAACCAGCGGGTCGCCCCGGTGCCGCTGGAGACCCGAGCGGCGGCCGCGGTCTGGGGCGACGACGGCCGGGTCACCATCTGGTGCTCCAACCAGGGCGCCCAGCTCGCCCAGCGCGAGATCGCCGGCTGGCTCGGCCTGGACCCGGCGCTGGTGCACCTGATCACCCCCGCCGTCGGCGGGGGCTTCGGCGCCAAGATCGGCGCCGACCCGGAGTTCGCGCTGGTCGCGCAGCTGGCGAAGCTCACCGGCCGCCCGGTGCGGTGGGCGGAGAACCGCTCGGAGAACCTGGTCGGGATGCTGCACGGCCGCGGCCAGGACCAGGTGGTCACCATCGGCGGCCGCCGGGACGGCACGATCGAGGCCTACAGCCTCGCCGTCGACCAGGACGCCGGCGCCTACCCGCGGATCGGCGTCGTGCTGCCCACGCTGACGATGATGATGACCCCGGGCGTCTACGCCTTCCCGCGGGTGCACGCGCAGGCCCGGGCGCTGGCCACGACCACCACCTCGATCGGTGCCTACCGCGGCGCCGGGCGGCCGGAGGCCACCGCCGCGGTCGAACGGGCGATCGACCTCTTCGCCGCGGAGATCGGCCTGGACCCGGCGGAGGTGCGGCGGATCAACCTCGTCCCGCCCTTCGACACCCCGCACACCACCCCGACCGGCGCCACCTACGACACCGGCGACTACGCCGCGGCCCTGGAGAAGGCGCTGGACGCGGCCGGCTACGCGGAGCTGCGCGCCGAGCAGGCGCGCCGCCGCGCCGCCGGGGACGTGCGGCAGCTCGGCATCGGGCTGTCGGTCTACGTGGAGATCACCGGCGCCGGCGGGGAGGCCGGAGCGCCGCACGAGGACGCGAGCATCGAGGTGCACCCCGACGGCACCGCCACCGTGCTCACCGGCACCTCCCCGCACGGGCAGGGCCACGCCACCGCCTGGGCGATGATCGCCAGCGACCAGCTCGGCATCCCGATCGAGAAGATCACCGTGCTGCACGGCGACACCGACCTGGTGCCGACGGGCGGGGGCACCATGGGCTCGCGCAGCCTCCAGCAGGGCGGCGCCGCGGTGCACCAGGCCGCCGGGGAGCTGGTCGAGCTGGCCCGCGCCCGCGCCGCGGAGCGGCTGGAGGTCGACCCCACCGACCTCGTCGTCGACCTCGGCCTGGCCGGGCTGGCGGTGGCGGGGTCCCCCGGCACGGGGGTGAGCTTCGCCGAGCTCGCCGCCGACGAGCAGCTGCTGGTGCGCACCACCTTCAGCGCCGCGGCGCCCACCTTCCCGTTCGGCGCGCACGTCGTCGTCGTCGAGGTCGACGTCGAGTCGGGCAAGGCCGAGGTGGTGCGGGTCGTGGCGGTCGACGACGCCGGCACGATCCTCAACCCGCTGCTGGCCGACGGGCAGCGGCACGGCGGGCTCGCCCAGGGGGTGGCCCAGGCGCTGCTGGAGGAGGTGCTGTACGACGCGGACGGCAACCCGCAGACCTCCACGCTGGCCGACTACCCGTTCGTCTCGGCCACCGAGCTGCCCAGCTTCGAACTGGTGGAGATGGCCACGCCCACCCCGATGAACCCGCTGGGTGCCAAGGGCATCGGCGAGGCCGGGACCATCGGCGCCACCCCGGCGACCCAGAACGCCGTCATCGACGCGGTCGCGCACCTCGGTGTCCGGCACATCGACATGCCCACCACCCCGATGCGGGTGTGGCGGGCCATCCAGCAGGCAGCCCAGCAGGCGCAGCAGGAGGGGGACCGGTGAAGGTCACGATCACCGTCAACGGCCAGGAGCGCACCGACGACGTCGAGCCGCGGATGCTCCTGGCACACTGGCTGCGCGACGCCTGCGGGCTCACCGCCACCAACATCGGCTGCGACTCGACGTCCTGCGGGGCGTGCACCGTCGTCGTCGACGGGCTGACCGTGAAGAGCTGCACCGTGCTCACCGCGCAGACCGACGGGGCGCAGGTGACCACCTTGGAGGGGCTGGCCGGGCCGGACGGCGAGCTGCACCCGGTGCAGGCCGCGTTCCGCGCCGAGCACGGCCTGCAGTGCGGGTTCTGCACCCCCGGCATGGTGATGGCCGCGATCGGGGTGCTCGCCGACAACCCCGATCCCAGCGACCGGGAGGTCCGGGAGGGGCTGGAGGGCAACCTCTGCCGGTGCACCGGCTACCACAACATCGTCCGTGCGGTGCAGGCCGCGGCGCAGGCCGGTCCCGCCGCCGGTCAGGTGCCCGGCGCGGCCGGGGTGGCGGAGTGATCCCCGCGCCGTTCGAGCTGGTCCGCGCCGGGTCGGTCGAGGAGGCGCTCGCCGCGCTGACCGAGCACGGCGACGACGCCAAGGTGCTCGCCGGCGGCCACTCGCTGCTGCCGCTGATGAAGCTGCGGCTGGCCGTGCCCGCCGTGCTGGTCGACATCAGCGGCATCCCCGACCTCTCCTACGTGCGGGTCGACGGCGCGGAGGTCGCGATCGGCGCGGGCACCCGGCACCACGAGCTGCAGCGCTCCGCCGTCGCCGGCACCGAGGTGCCGCTGCTGCCGCACGTCGCCGGCCGGGTCGGCGACCCGCAGGTGCGCCACCGCGGCACCCTCGGCGGCACCGTCGCGCACAGCGACCCCGCCTCCGACCTGCCCACCGCCCTGCTCGCCCTCGGCGGCGACGTCGTCCTGCAGGGGCCGGGCGGGCGGCGCACCGTGCCGGTGACCGAGTTCTGGCTGGGCTTCTTCGAGACGGCGCTGGAGCCCGACGAGCTGGTGGTGGAGCTGCGGGTGCCGCGCACCGGCGCCGCCGGCTGGGGCTACCAGAAGTTCACCCGCCGGGAGAACGACTGGCCGATCGTCGCGGCGGCCGCGGTGCAGGGCCGGGTCGCGCTGGCGAACATGGCCGGCGCCGTCGTCCGGGCCACCGCCACCGAGGAGGCGCTGGCCGCCGGGGCATCGATCGCCGAGGCAGCCGAGCTGGCCGACCAGGGGCTCTCGCCGTCCTCGGACATGCACGCCGACGCCGACTACCGCCGGCACCTGGCCCGGCTGCTCACCCGCCGCGCCCTGGAGCAGGCCGCTGCCTGAGGGCCGAAATGGCCACTTCTGCCCTCAGGTCGGACGTCACGGTCCGGCGGGAACGGCAGAAATGGCCATTTCGGCGGTCAGCGGGCGGGGGTGAGCATCCCGGCGCCGACCGTGGCGTTGGTGGCCTCGTCGATGAGGATGAACCGCCCGGTCGCCCGGTTGCGGTGGTAGTCGTCGACGAACAGCGGCTGGGTGGCGCGCAGCGTGACCCGGCCGATGTCGTTGAGCCCGAGGCTGCTGGACTCCAGGTCGCGGTGCAGGGTGTTCACGTCCAGCCGGTACTGCACGTCCTTGACCACGGCGCGCACCGAGCGGGTGGTGTGCTTGACCGCGAGCCGCTGCCGGGCCTGCAGCGGCTGGTCGGACATCCAGCAGACCATCGCGTCGAGGTCCTGGGTGGCCTGCGGGGCATTCTGCGGGCGGCAGATCAGGTCGCCGCGGGAGACGTCGAGGTCGTCGGTGAGCCGGACGGTGACCGACATGGGCGGGAACGCGGCGTCGACCGGGCCGTCGGGGCCGTCGATGCCGGCGATCGTCGTCGTCAGTCCGCTGGGCAGCACCTGCACCTCGTCGCCGGGGCGCAGCACCCCGCCGGCGACCCGGCCGGCGTAGCCGCGGTAGTCGTGGAAGGCGTCGGACTGCGGCCGGATGACGTACTGCACCGGGAACCGGGTGTCGACCAGGTTGCGGTCGCTGGCCACGTGCACGTGCTCGAGGTGGTGCAGCAGCGAGGTGCCCTCGTACCAGGACATGTTCGCCGAGCGGGTGACCACGTTGTCGCCCTGCAGCGCCGAGATCGGGACAACGGTGACGTCGGGGACCTCGAGCTTGGTGGCGAAGGCGGTGAACTCCTCGCGGATGCCCTCGTAGACGGACTCGGACCAGTCGACGAGGTCCATCTTGTTCACCGCGACCACCAGGTGCGGCACCCGCAGCAGGGAGGCGAGGAAGGCGTGCCGGCGGCTCTGCTCGACCATGCCCTTGCGGGCGTCGACCAGCACGATCGCCAGGTCGGCGGTCGAGGCGCCGGTGACCATGTTCCGGGTGTACTGCACGTGCCCGGGGGTGTCGGCGAGGATGAAGGTGCGCCGGGGGGTGGTGAAGTACCGGTAGGCGACGTCGATCGTGATGCCCTGCTCGCGCTCGGCGCGCAGGCCGTCGGTGAGCAGCGCCAGGTCGACGTAGTCGCCGCGGCTGGCCCGCTCGATCGCCGCGTACTGGTCCTCGAAGACCGCCTTGCTGTCGAACAGCAGGCGCCCGATGAGGGTGCTCTTGCCGTCGTCGACCGAGCCGGCGGTGGCGATCCGCAGGATGTCCTTGCGGGCGGTGGCGATCTCCGCGGCCGCCTGGGAGAGAGCGCTCATCAGAAGTAGCCCTCCTTCTTCCGGTCCTCCATGGCGGCGTCGCTGACCTTGTCGTCGCCGCGGGTGGCGCCGCGCTCGGTCAGCCGGGTCACCGCGATCTCGGCGATGACCTCCGCGACCGTGGTGGCCGTCGAGCGAACCGCGGCGGTCAGATTGGCGTCGCCGACGGTGCGGTAGCGGACGCTCTCCCGCAGCACCTGCTCGCCCTCGCGGGGGGTGATGAACTCGTTGACCGCGTAGAGCATCCCCTGCCGGTCGACGACGTCGCGCTCCTGCGCCAGGTACAGCGGCGGGATGGCGATCTCCTCCTGGGCGATGTAGCCCCAGATGTCCAGCTCGGTCCAGTTGGACAGCGGGAACACCCGGATCGACTCGCCCAGGTGGATCCGGCCGTTGTAGAGGTCCCACAGCTCCGGCCGCTGGTTCTTCGGGTCCCACTGGCCGAACTCGTCGCGGAAGGAGAACATCCGCTCCTTCGCCCGGGCCTTGTCCTCGTCGCGGCGGGCACCCCCGAACAGTGCGGTGAACCCGTGCTGCTCCACCGCGTCCAGCAGCACCGGGGTCTGGATCCGGTTGCGGGAGCCGTTGGGCTCCTCGCGCACCGTGCCGGCGGCGATCGCGTCGGGCACCGATGCGACGACGAGCTCCACGCCGAGCTCGGCGACCCGCTTGTCGCGGAACTCGAGCACCTCGGGGAAGTTCAGCCCGGTGTCGACGTGCATCACCGGGAAGGGGATGCGCGCCGGGGCGAACGCCTTGCGGGCGAGCTCCAGCATGACGATGGAGTCCTTGCCGCCGGAGAAGAGCAGCACGGGTCGCTCGGACTCCGCGGCTACCTCGCGGAGGACGTGGATCGACTCGGCCTCCAGCGTCTGCAACTGGGTGAGCCGGTGGTCGGGCAGTGAGGCGAGCGGCGTCACGCTGTCGGGCTCCCGAGAACGGCGGGCAGGGGCAGGCGCACCGTCGGGGGACGGCGCGTCAATGGGCCAACCACATCGGAGTGGTGGGGATTCCCGGCACCAGTGTCCGGCATGGCCCCGGCGGTCAGGACCCCGGCTCCTCCGCGGCGCCGTCGGCTCCCTCGGGCGCGGGCTCGGGCGGCCCCGAGCGGGGCAGCCGGACGGCGAAGGTGGCTCCCTCGCCCGGGGCGGTGGTCAGCTCCACCCGGCCGCCGTGCGCGGCCACCAGCGAGGCGACGATCGACAGCCCCAGCCCGGTGCCCCCGGCGGCCCGCGTCCGGGAGGCGTCGGCGCGGTAGAACCGCTCGAACACCCGGTCGGCGTCGGCCCGTGCCAGGCCCGGGCCGTCGTCGGCGACGGCCAGCACGACGGAGTCCGGGTCGTCCGGGTCCGCGGCGACCCGCACGGTGACCCGGGCCTCGACCGGGGTGTGGGTGAGCGCGTTGGTCACCAGGTTGCCCACCACCTGCCGCAGCCGGGCCTCGTCACCGCGCACCACCGGCGCATCGGTCAGCGAGTCGTCCAGGTGCAGGCTCACCGACCGGTCCGGTTGGACGGCGCGCGCGTCGTGGACGGCGTCACCGGCCACCTGGGCCAGGTCGACCGGGCCCAGCGACAGCGGGCGCTGCTGGTCCAGCCGGGCCAGCTGGAGCAGGTCCTCCACCAGCGAGCCCATCCGGGTGGCCTCGGACTCGATGCGCTGCATCAGCCGTCCGGTGTCCTCGGGCCCACGGACCGCCCCCTGCCGGTGCAGCTCGGCGAACCCGCGGATCGAGGTCAGCGGGGTGCGGAGCTCGTGGCTGGCGTCGGCGACGAACCGGCGCATCCGCGACTCGGATGCCCGGGCTTGCTCCTCGGAGCTCTGCTGGGCGCGGAAGGAGCTCTCGATCCGGCCGAGCATGCCGTTGAGGGCGGTCGACAGCCGGCCGACCTCGGTGCGGTCGTCGCCGGCCGGTACCCGGCGGGACAGGTCGCCGGCGGCGATGGCACGGGCGGTGTCCTCCACCTCCTCCAGTGGCCGCAGGCTGTTGCGCACCAGCAGGTACCCGGCGACGCCGAGGACCACCAGCACCGTCACCCCGACCACCAGCTCGATGGCGATCAGCCGTGCGAGCACCGCCTGGTCGGTGGACACGTCGACCCCGTAGACGATGCTGAAGGTGGGCGTCACCGGTTGGACGACGACCCGCCAACGGGTGCGGCCGTCGCCGGACCGCACGGTGAACGGTTCCTGGCCGGACGCCGCCACCTGGTTGGTGTCCACGTCGTCCAGGTCGGGTGTGGTGTCCGACGTCCGTCCGTCGGACAGCTCGGCGAAGGCCCCGTCGGGACCGACGCAGGCCAGGAACGTCCCGCGCCCGGCGAGCTGGGCGTCGGGGGTGGTGCAGGCACGCTGCAGCGTGGGCAGGTCGTTGGCCAGCTGCGCGGCGTAGCTGACCACCTCCTGGTCCCGCTGCCCGACGAGGTACTCGCGCAGCAGCGAGGTGGCGGCGAAACCGGTGGCGGTCAGCGCGGCGGCCACCAGCGCGACCAGCAGGGCGACCATGGTGACCCGCAGCGGGATCCGCGGCGCCCGGTCCGGGGCCGCCTCCGCCGCGGCGGGTGCCGTGACGCCGTCCGCGCCGTCGTCCGGGCCGGACGTGAGCGCGCCGGCGGAGCTGGTGCCCGCCGGCACGCCGTCGGTCCGGGTGCCCGTCACGCGGTCAGGCGCCGCGGGGCAGGCGCAGCGAGTAGCCCACGCCGCGCAGGGTGTGCAGCAGCCGGGGCTCGGTGGTGTCGATCTTCCGCCGCAGGTAGGAGATGTAGGACTCCACGACGTTGGCCTCGCCGTTGAAGTCGTAGTTCCACACGTGGTCGAGGATCTGGGCCTTGGACAGCACCCGGCCGGCGTTGGTCATCAGGTAGCGCAGCAGCTTGAACTCCGTCGGGGAGAGGCTCACCAGCTTCCCCGCCTTGATGACCTCGTGCGACTCCTCGTCGAGCTCGATGTCGGCGAAGACCAGCTTGGGCGACTCGGCGACCCGCTGCGCGCCCTGGGCGCGGCGGAGGACCGCCCGGATCCGGGCGAGCACCTCGTCGAGGCTGAAGGGCTTGGTCACGTAGTCGTCCCCGCCGAGGGTCAGGCCGGTGACCTTGTCCTCGCCTGCGTCGCGGGCGGTCAGGAAGAGGACGGGGGTGTGCGTGCCGTTCTCTCGCATCCGGCGGACGACGCCGAAGCCGTCGAGGCCGGGCATCATCACGTCGAGGACCAGCAGGTCGGGGCGGAACTCCTCGGCCAGGGCCAGCGCCTGCTGCCCGTCGGCGGCGGTGGCCACCTCGAACCCGGCGAAGCGCAGGCTGGCCGACAGCAGCTCGCGGATGTTCGGCTCGTCGTCGACCACGAGCAGCCGGGCCTCCGGCGCCGCGGTGGTCGGGCTGCTGGTGGGCACTGTCCCTCCCGATGGAGCCGGTCCGGCGATCGTCATGCCGCCAGCGTCGTCGCCGTGGCTGCGTCCCTCCTGGACGGTACCTGTGAGGACGCTGCGAAGCCCCCGCTCACGCGGCGGTGCTGTCCGTCAGCCGGCGGGGGACATGGCCCGGCCGCGGCGCCAGTAGCCGATCGCGTGGTGCTGCCCGCGGCGCAGACCCCAGCGGCCCCGCAGGTCGGCCCGGACCGCCCGGACGGCCGCGGACTCGGCCGCCACCCAGGCGAAGACGTCGTCCCCGTCGGGGCGGGGGAGGGCTGCGACCGCATCGGCCAGCAGGGTGCTGAGCCCCGGCTCCGTGCCGCCCCGGTGCAGCCAGCGGAGCTCGATCCCGGCGGGGGCGGGGAGTTGCTGCTCCTCCTCCGGTCCGGCGACCTCGAGGAGGGCGATCCCGCGGGTGTCCGGGGCGGCGTCGGCCAGCACCCGGCTGATCGCGGGGATCGCCGTCTCGTCGCCGGCCAGCAGCAGCCACCCGGCCGGCGCGGAACCCAGCGGTGCGGCGCTGGCCACGCCGAGGAGGGCGCCGGGCGTCGCCGCGGCCGCCCAGGAGGCGGCCGGCCCGTCGCCGTGCAGCACGAAGTCGACGTCGAGCTCGCCGGCGGCCGGGTCCTGCCGGCGCGCGGTGTAGCTGCGCAGGCTCACCCCGTGGCTGCCCTGGGGCCAGACGATCCGGCCGTCCCGGGCGACCTGCGGCCACTGCGGGTCGGCATCGCCCGCGCGCGGGACCAGCAGGGACAGCGTGGGTCCGGCTGCCGCGACCACGGGTGCGGAGGCGCTCAGGGTGACCCGGCGGACGGCCGGCGTGACGTCGCGCACGGCGGTGACGGTGAGGACGTCGACCGGGCGGGCGTCCGGGGCGCTGCTGGCGGGCTGCGGGTCGGCGGGGGCGCTCACGATCGCCCAGCCTAAGCGGGCCGACCCGACCGGCCCCGGGGGAAAGGGGCCAGCCGGGCCGGCGTTCGCGGACGGTCCTGTCACGGAACGTGACCAGTGCGTGGCGCTGGTCAGCGAGGACGTTCTGGACACCCCGTCGAACGAGCACGCTACGTGACGATCTTCGCCGGGGCACTCCCCGATCGGGTGACCCCCCTCGATGGGGTGAGCCCGCCGGCGGCTCCGCGCAGCGCCCGGGAGCCCGGTCTGCCGTCCATGTGTGCGGTGCCGCCGGCCCGGGCAGGCACCCCCGCACGACGGGTGCCGAGCCGGAGGCCCCACCGCGCAGAGGAGGCCGGGATGCCCGAGGAGTTCAGCAAGGGCGACCACGTGACGTGGAAGAGCCACGGCGGTGAGGCGGAGGGCACGGTCCAGCGGGAGATCACCTCGGACACGAAGGCCGCCGGCCGGACCGTGCGGGCCAGCGAGGACGACCCGCAGTACGAGGTGAAGAGCCAGAAGAGCGGTGGGACCGCCGTCCACAAGCCCAGCGCACTCGAGAAGGACTGAACGTGGCGGCCCGAGGGCCGCAGGAGGAGGAGACGTGAGCGAGACCGGAGGCTTCGACGCCGCTTCGAGCCGGAGCACCAAGCACAACCCGCGCCTGGACGAGGAGCTCGAGCACGAGGTGCAGGGGATGATGAAGGCCGAGCGGGCGACCCGTTCGGAGGAGTGGCGGGAGGTCGAGCCCGTCGGGGAGGACCAGCCCGACGTCGACGCCGACCCGGCCGGCACGCTGACCGGCGGGGTCCCGGTGGGCATGACCCGAGACGCTGTGGTCGCCCGGGCGGAGCTCGCGCGCTGGCTGGACCGCGCCGACTTCCCGGCGACCGGCGGCGAGCTGGTGGAGGCCGCCCGCGACCACCGGGCACCCGATGCGGTGGCCGACGAGCTGAGCCGGCTGCCCGAGGAGGAGGTCTACGAGCGGATCGGGGACGTCGCCCGCGCGCTGGGGTACCCGACCGAGACCTGAGTCGCCGCACGGTCGGACCGGGCCGGTACCGCGCCCCCAGTGGGGGACGGTGCCGGCCCGGTGCGTCTCAGTCGCCCGCGGACCCGGCGCCCTCCTCGTCGGCGATCTCCTCCGCCCCGCGACGGCGGAAGATCTTCGACCCGGGAAAGCCCTTCACCACCTGGCGCATGTCCTGCACGGTGTCCAGCAGCTGGTGCACGTCGGGGGCGACGTCGCCGAGGGTGACGAGCACCGGGAGCACGTCCTCGTCCAGGTGGGTCACGAGCGCCGGCAGGCGGTCGATCAGGTGGACCAGGGCCTGCACCTCCTCGGGGTGCATCTCCTCGGCCAGCCTGGTCACCACCGGCGCCATGTCCTCCAGTGCCGGGCGGTACGCGTCCAGCAGCGGCGAGAAGGCCGACAGCAGGGCCTCGGCCCGCCGCAGCAGGCCGTCGGCGTCCGCCGTGGTGCCGCCCACCGCCGTCACCAGCTCACCGGCCAGCTCGGTGGTGCGCCCGGCGGCCGCGACCGCGGCGTCGGCGGCGGTCTGGGTGTCCCGGACGGCGGCGATCGCCTCGTCCGCCGCCTGCTGGGTGCCCCGGACGGCGGCGATGGCCTCGTCGGCGCCCTGCTGGGTACCCCGGACGGCGGCGATCGCGGCATCGGCGGCCCGCTGCGTCTCGCGGACCGCCGCGATGGCGGCGTCGGCGCTCTGCCGGGTGTCGTCCACCGCGGCGATGGCGGCGTCCGCGACCTGGCGTGTGCCGTCCACGCCGGCGATCGCCGCGTCCGCGGTACGGCGGGTCGCCTCGATGCCGGCGATCGCGGCGTCTGCGTGCGACCGGGTGGCATCGATGTTCGCCATCGCCGTCTCGGCGCGCTGGACCGCCTGCTCGGCCCGGTCGAGCAGGCCGCCGACGCGGGTGAGCAGCTGCTCGGCCTGCCCGACCGCGCTGACCACCCGTGGGAGCAGGGCGAGCCCGTGGCCGATGCCCTCGCGCAGTCCGTCGACCGCGCCCAGCAGGTCCGATGGCCCGGGGATGGGCAGCTTCACGGCTTCCTCACCGGTGGAACGGTACTGAGCGAACCGGTACCTCGCCGGTCGAACGGTGGCCCATGACGGGCCGACTCGGCTGCGGTGCACCCGCGCGTTCGGCCCTGATCGCGCCGGTCACCCGTATCGTGGAACGGTCCGTGCTCGACCGGTCACCGGTCGACGCGGCGCGAGCGGCCCGGACGCGGCGCCGCAGGACCACGACGATGGAGTGCCCAGACCGGTGGCGGACGACCCCAGGCGACGCGGCCTCGACGGTGACCGGTCACCGTCCCGGCCCGCGGCCCCGGGCGCGGCCGGCCCAGCCGCACCGCTCACGGTCGACGAGCTGCTGGCCCGGACGGGTGCGGGCGCCGGCGTGCGCCGCCGTCGGGCGGAGCGGCGGGAGGCGGCCGAGGGCACCGGCTCGACCCCCGTGGTCGGTGGCCCCGGGGACGACGGCGTTCGGCCCCCGCGCCGGGAGGGCCGGCCGAACGGCGCCTCCCGCCCGGCCTCGGCCTCGCCGCCGGTCCTGCCGACGGGCTGGCAGCCGGCGCTGCCGGCCGAGCCGGCGGCCACGGGCGAGGCCCGGCCGGCCACCTGGTTCCAGCCGGCCGCTCCCGGCCCCCACCCTGCGGCGCCGCCGCGGCCGACGCCGCACGCGCGCCGCCCCGGAGCTCCCGAGACGGGCGCCCAGCCGACCCCGCCCCCGACGACGGGCGTCGTTCCGGCCGCGCCGCCGCGGCCGTCGTCGGGACCGGCGACCCCCGGTCCTTCCGGCGTGGCCCCGTCCGGTCCCCGTCCCGCCGGTGGCAGTTCTGCCGCTGCCCGTCCGGCCGTCGCCCCAGATGTCGCCCCGCGGGCTCCAGCGCCGGCTCAGCGGCCGCATACCGCACCGCCCGAGCGGCTGCACACCGCGCCGCCCCAGCCGCCGCGGGTCGCGACGCCGCCGCGTCCTGCCGACCGGCCCGAGCCGGTGGTGCCGGCCCGGCCGGCGTCCTCCCCGCTGCCCGAGGTGCCCTCCCGGCCGCCGCTGCCCGCCCAGCCCTCGGTCCCGATGCCGGGGGTGCGGCGCAGCCTGCCCGTGCCGCCCATCCCCGGCCGGGACACCCCCGTCACCCCGCCACCGGCCGAGCAGCCCGCCCCCGTCCGACGCCGGGCGCCGGCCGGGCCGGGGCGCCGACGGCTGGCGCGCGCCGGCGTCGCGGTGGCTGCCCTGCTCGCCACCGTCCTCGCCTTCTACGTGGGGCTCTACTTCTACGCCGACGTCAGCCTGCAGCGGGTCGACGCGCTCGCCACCGACGGACCCGAGGTGCTCGCCCCGCAGTTGCAGGAGACGTCACGGACCTACCTCGTGGTCGGCACCGACCTGCCCGGCCGCACCGGTCCTGCCGCGGTGAGCACCCTGGTCGCGCACGTCAGCGGGGACGGCGACTCGGCGGTGCTGGTCTCCGTCCCGCCCACCGCCCTCACGGACACCCCCACCTGCCGGGGCGCCGACGGGGAGGTGCGCGAGGCGGTCACCGAGTCCTTCGCCACCGCGCTGCTCGACGGCGGACCGGCCTGCCTGGTCCGGGCGGTGCAGCAGGTGTCCGGACTGCGGATCGACCACTACCTGCAGCTGGACGCGGCCCGGCTGCCGGAGCTGGTCGACGCGCTGGACGACGTCACCATGTGCCTCCCCGTGCCGACGGGCGACGCCGCGCTCGCGCTACCCGCCGGTGTGCACGAGCTGACCGGTGAGCAGGCCGCCGGCTACCTGCGCCCGGGCGGAGACGGCCACGACATCACCGGGAACGCAGTGGCGCAGCGCCAGGAGAGGCTGCTCGCCGCCACGATGGGCACCGCCGTGGCCGGCAGCACGCTGGCCGACCCGATGACCCTGACCCGTTTCCTCGCCCGCGCCTCCGACGCGCTGACCGTCGACGCCGACACCACGCTCGGCGACGTGCGCACCTTCGGGACAACCTTCGCCGACCTGGACGCCGATGCGGTCGAGCGCGCTGCCCTGCCGGTGAGCCGGATCGGGTACGTCCCCGCCGGCGGTGAGCTGGCGGCCGTCGTGGTCGACGCGGCCGCCACCCGGCGGCTCTTCGACGCGGTCATCGACTCGGGGCGGCTGCCGGCGGCCGAGGAGGTCCAGGCCGCGGAGGGGGCGGCCGAGGCCGCACCGGCCGACTCCCCGTCGGCCCCGGCCGAGGCCGACCCGGTGCCGGAGGGGACCACCGTCAGCGTCGAGCCGGCCGGGGTCACCGTCGACGTGCTGGACGGCACCGGCGGGCAGCGGACGGCGGAGGTCGCCGACGGGCTGGCGGCGCAGGGCTTCCGGGTCGCCGCCCGCGGGGTGGAGCCCGCAGCGGTCGACCGGACCGTCGTCCGGTACGGCCCGGCGTCCCTGGAGCCGGCCCGCACCGTGGCCGCCGCGGTCCCCGGTGCCGTGCTCGTGGAGAGCGACCAGGTCGGCGGTGCCGTGCAGCTGGTGGTCGGCCCGGACTACACCGGTCTCGCGCCGGTCGCCCTCGGCACCCCGGTGCCGGCCGCCGCAGCCCCGGCGCCGGCGCCCGAGGGCACCGCCGACTGCGGCTGACCTCGCCGCCCGGTTCGCCACGGCGGGCAGCTGCTGCGAGGGTGGGCCCTGTTGCCCCCGGCCTGCACCTGTCGTCGGTTCCGGTCCCGCGCGGGTTCCAGGCAGCGCACGACGGCCTGCGCAGGGAGCGCCGGGACGCGATGCCGCCCGGGATGCGATGCCGCCCGGGATGCGATGCCGCCCCGGACACGACGGCGCCCCCGGTGCAGCGCCGGTGAGGGCGCCGCGCCGGGGGCGTCGGCGAGTCGATCAGCCTGGAGATCAGGCAGCGATCACCCGAAGCGGCCGGAGATGTAGTCCTCGGTCGCCTTCTGGTCGGGGTTGCTGAAGATCTTCTCGGTCGGGTTGTACTCGATGAGACGCCCCGGCTGACCGACGCCGTTGAGGTTGAAGAACCCGGTGGTCTCGCTGACCCGCGCGGCCTGCTGCATGTTGTGCGTGACGATGACGATGGTGAAGCGCTCCTTCAGCTCCATCATCAGGTCCTCGACGGCGAGGGTGGAGATCGGGTCGAGCGCCGAGCACGGCTCGTCCATCAGCAGCACCTCGGGCTCGATGGCGATCGCGCGGGCGATGCACAGCCGCTGCTGCTGGCCACCGGACAGACCGGAGCCGGGCCGGTCGAGGCGGTCGGAGACCTCGGCCCAGAGGTTCGCGCCCTTGAGCGAGCGCTCGACCAGGTCGTCGAGGTCGGACTTCTTCATCTTCTTGCTGTTCAGCCGCACGCCCGCCACGACGTTGTCGTAGATGGACATGGTCGGGAACGGGTTGGGCCGCTGGAAGACCATGCCGATCTGCCGGCGGACATCGACCGGGTCGACGTCGCCGCCGTACAGGTCCTGCCCCTCGATGACCACCTTGCCCTCGACGCGCGCGCCGGGGATCACCTCGTGCATGCGGTTGAGCGACCGCAGGAACGTCGACTTGCCACAGCCGGAGGGGCCGATCAGCGCGGTGATGCTGCGCGGCTCGATGGAGAGGTTGACGCCCTCGACGGCCTTGAAGTTGCCGTAGTAGATGTCGAGGTCGGAGACGTCGATGCGCTTGGCCACAGGGAGATCCTCCGGATCGGGTCGGTCAGCGACCGGTCTTGGGGGCGAAGAAGCGGCTGATCAGGCGAGCGACGACGTTGAGGCCCATGACCAGCATGATGAGCACCAGGGCTGCTGTCCAGGCCCGGTCGATCGCGTTCTGCGGCGGCACGCCCGGCTGGGTGAGCTGGTAGTACGCGTACACCGGGAGTGTCGCCATCCGCCCGTCGAACGGGTTGAAGTTGGTGGCGTTGGTGATGCCGACGGTGATCAGCAGCGGTGCCGTCTCGCCGATGACCCGGGCGATGGCCAGCGTGATGCCGGTGCCGAGGCCGGCGATCGCGGTGGGGATGACGACCTTGACGATGGTCCGCCACTTGGAGACGCCGAGTGCGTAGGAGGCCTCGCGGAGCTCGTTGGGGACGAGCTTCAGCACCTCCTCGGCCGAGCGGACGACCACCGGGATCATCAGCACCGACAGCGCCACGGCGCCCATGATCCCCAGCCGGACGCCCGGGCCGAAGAACAGCACGAACAGGGCGTAGGCGAAGAGGCCGGCGACGATCGAGGGGATCCCGGTCATCACGTCGACCAGGAAGGTGATCGACCGCTTGAGCCGGCCGGAGCCGTACTCGACCAGGTAGATGGCGGTCATCAGGCCGATCGGCACGGAGATGACCGTGGTCAGCGCGGTGATGATCAGCGTGCCCATGATGGCGTGGTAGGCGCCACCGCCCGGGCCGATGACTCCTTGCAGCGAGGCGGAGAAGAACTCGGCGTCGAAGCGCTCCGCCCCGCGGCGCACCACCTCGTAGATCAGCGAGACCAGCGGCACCATGGCGATCCCGAAGGCGCTGACCACCAGGCAGGTGATCAACCGGTCGGTGGCCTTGCGCCGGCCCTCGGTGGCCCGGGAGAGCAGGTAGGTGCCCAGCGTGCCCAGCGCCACGGTGTAGATGACGAACAGCACGACGTTCCAGCTGGTCAGCAGCAGGATCGCCAGCGCGACCAGTGCGGCTGCACCGAACATCGCCCACGGCACCCACGGCGCCTGCTTCGCGTGCTGGCCCAGTTCGGGCTGCCCCTGCGCCGGAGTGGCCGGCGCGGTGCTGGGCTGCTGCGTCGACGTGCTCATCAGTTCGCTCCGGAGAAGTCGGCGCGGCGGTTGACGACCCACCGGGCGAGCATGTTGACCAGGAGGGTGATCACGAACAGCGCCAGCCCGCTCGCGATCAGGGTGTTGACGGCGAGCCCGGTCGACTCCGGGAACTGCAGGGCGATGTTCGCCGCGATGGTCTGCGGGTTCGCGCTGGAGATGAGCGCCCAGGTGATGCCGGCCGCCGAGCCGGACAGGATGATCGCCACGGCCATCGTCTCGCCGAGCGCGCGGCCCAGCCCGAGCATCGCGCCGCCGATGATCCCCGACTTGCCGTAGGGGATGACGGCCATCTTGATCATCTCCCAGCGGGTGGCGCCCAGCGCGAGGGCGGCCTCGGTGTGCAGCGTCGGCACCTGGCTGAACACCTCGCGGGAGATGGCGCTGACGATCGGCAGGATCATCACACCGAGCACGAGCCCGATGGTCAGCATGGTGCGGCCGGTGGAGGAGACCGGCCCGGCGAAGAACGGGAGGAAGCCGAAGGTCTCCTCCAGCCAGCGGTAGAAGGGCACCAGCCGCGGCGCCAGCCAGGCGATGCCCCAGAAGCCGTACACGATGCTCGGGATGGCGGCGAGCAGGTCGACCACGTAGCCCAGCCCGGCGGCCAGCCGGCGCGGCGCGAAGAACGTGATGAACAGCGCGATCGCCACCGCGAGGGGAGTGGCCACGAGCAGGGCGATCACCGCCGAGAGCAGCGTCCCGAAGATCAGCGGCCCGATGTAGGAGGCCAGACCACCCCCACCGGGGAGCTCGTCCGCGGAGGCGGTCAGCGCCGGGACCGACTCGCTGATCAGGAAGATCGTCACCCCGGCCAGGATGACCAGGATGAGGATGCCGGCGCCCTTGGCGCTGCCGGCGAAGATGCGGTCGCCCGGCCTGCGCTTGGGCTGCTGGGTGGGGGGTGCGCTGGTGGTGGAGGTCACCGATCGCTCCGGGGGGCTCGAACTGCTGGGCGCTGGAAGTGGTGCAGTGGATCACGCGCCACGGCGGCCCGGGGTGTCCGAGTGGACACTCCGGGCCGCCGCAGCGCGCTGATGGCCGACTCGGTCAGCTGGCGGCCGAGATGGCGTCGATGGCGCCCTGGGCCTGCTCGCGCAGGGTGTCCGAGATCGGGGCGCTGCCGGCGGCCTCGGCCGCAGCCTGCTGGCCCTCCTCGCTGATCACGTAGCCCATGAAGCTCTTGACCAGGTCGGCGGTCTCCTGGTCCTCGTACTCGATGCAGCCGATGTGGTAGCTGACCAGCACGATCGGGTAGTTGCCCGACTCGGTGGTGTCGCGGGCGAGCTCGATGGCGAAGTCGTACTCGCCCCGGCCCTCCAGCGTCTCCGAGTTCTCCACCACCGCGGCGGCAGCCTCGGCGGTGGGCTCGACGAACTCGTCGCCGACGCCGATGTTGGCCACGCCCAGGTCGCCGGCCTGGCTCAGGTCGGCGTAGCCGATGCTGCCGTTGCCGGCCCCGACGGCGCTGACCACGCCGGAGGTGCCCTGTGCGGCCTCGCCACCGGGCACGGGCCACTCGCCATCGGGCTCGTGCGGCCATGCCTCGCCGGCCGCGGCAGCCAGGTACTCGGTGAAGTTCTCCGTGGTGCCGGAGTCGTCGCTGCGGTTCACCGGGGTGATCGGCAGGTCGGGGAGGGTGGCGTCGGGGTTGTCCGCCGCGATCGCCGGGTCGTTCCAGTTGGTGATCTGCTGGTTGAAGATGCCGGCGAGGACCTCCGGGGAGAGGTTGAGCTCGTCGACGCCCTCGAGGTTGTAGATGACGGCGATCGGCGCGATGTAGTTGGTCAGCTCGAAGATGCCCGCCGTGCCACAACGCTCCTCGGCCTGCGCGAGCTCCTCCTCGTCCAGGGCGGCGTCCGAACCGGCGAAGTCGGTGCCACCGGCGAGGAACTGCTCACGGCCACCGCCGGAGCCGACCGGGTCGTAGTTGACGGTGACGTCCGGCTGGACGCTGGAGTAGCCCGCCGTCCAGCCCTGCATGGCGGCCTGCTGGCTGCTGGCGCCGGCGCCCACGAGGGTGCCGCTGAGCTGCTCGCTGGCGGAGCCGCCGCCGGAACCGTTGTCGGATCCACCGCCCTCGTTGGAGGCGCCGCAGGCGGCGAGGGCGAGGGTGGCGGCGAGCCCCGCGGACAGGGCCGCAGCGCGCGTCGTCGTGCTGAGCTTCAACTCAGTGGCCTTTCGCTGGTGTGCCCGGACGTCGGAGCCGGGCAGCGGGAACCGAACGACGAGGACGCTAAGCAGCCCAGGTGGACGGATCCGGGTGTCACGGTGAACGACCGGTGAACGCGAACCGAGCCTTCGGCCACAGCACGGAGGACGTTGTCCGTCGAACGGGTGAACGAGCTCGTGGCGAGGTGGCCGTTATCGCTTCGTTACGGTAATGCGTGGTCTGGCTCACTCTCGGGCGCGACGCGGCCGGGGCGGCGGTCAGGAGCGGTCGGAGCCCCGCCGCCAGGCGACGTCGACGGCGTGCCGGACGAACCCGCTGCGCTCGTAGAGCCGCACCGCCGCGGTGTTGTCCTCCTCGACGTAGAGCAGCACCGTGCCCAGTCCCAGCCGGCGCAGGTGGGCGAGCCCGAGGTCGGTCAGCGCGCGGCCCAGTCGCATGCCCTGCGCGTCGGGGTCGATGCCCAGCACGTAGATCTCGCCCACCGGGTCGGGCCCGGCCTCACCGGCGGGGTGCACCTTGGTCCAGTGCGAGCCGAGCAGTCGCCCGCCGTCGTCGGGGTCGCCCTCCCAGGCCAGGAAGAAGCCCGCGGGGTCGAACCACGGCTCGGCCTCGCGCATCGCGACGTCCTCGGCGGTCCAGCGGCCCTGCTCCGGGTGGGCGGCGAACGCGCGGGCGTTCACCCGCAGCCAGGCGGCCTCGTCGGTGCCCGGGCGGAAGGTGCGCACCGTGACCCCCGGCGGCAGCGCCGGCTGCGGATCGGGGTCGACGTCGGTGAGCGGGCGGCGCATCTGCAGCAGCACCCGGGCCCGTTCGTAGCCGCGGGCCCGGGCGAGTTCGGCCGAGCCCGGCCGCTCGCCGTGCGCCCAGACGCGCAACGGCCGGTCGCCGGCGAGCGTCTCGAGGTGGGCCAGCAGTGCGGTGCCGATGCCGCGCCGACGGGCGGCCGGCGCGACCACCAGCTCCGCCTCCGCCTCGGCCTCGCCGGGGGCGGCCTCGAGCCGGGCGTAGCCCACGAGGGAGCCGTCGGCCGCTCGGGCGACGACGTCCCGGCCGCCGGCCGGACCGCCGTGCTGCAGTCGCAGCTCGGCCTCCTCCGACACCGGCCGGACGCCGTCGGCGGTGAGCGCCGCCCCCAGGAGCGCCCGCACCTCGGCGACGGCCTCCCGAGGGAGGCCGTCGCCGTCGGTGATGTCGGTGGTCGTCCCGGCCACGCCGCTCAGGAGACCGGCGCGCCGGTGTCGGTGGCGGTCACGTGGGCCGCGGCGGTGGCGTCGGCGACCTGCTGGTCGAGCTTGTAGCCCACGTTGCGCACGGTGCCGATCAGCGCCTCGTGCTCGGTGCCGAGCTTGGCCCGCAGGCGGCGGACGTGGACGTCGACCGTGCGGGTGCCGCCGAAGTAGTCGTAGCCCCAGATCTCCTGCAGCAGCTGCGCGCGGGAGAAGACCCGGCCCGGGTGCTGGGCGAGGTACTTGAGGAGCTCGAACTCCTTGTAGGTCAGGTCGAGCGGGCGGCCGCGGAGCTTGGCGGAGTAGCTGTGCTCGTCGATGACCAGCTCGCCGGCCTTGGTCACCCCGCCGTCGCCGCCGTCGACCGGCGTGGCGGCGGCCAGGCGCCGGGCGGTGGCCCACTTCAGCCGGGCGTCGACCTCGGCGGGTCCGGCGGTGTCGAGCACCACGTCGTCGACGCCCCAGTCGGCCGACAGCGCGACCAGGCCGCCCTCGGAGAGAACGGCCACCAGCGAGGCGGCGACCCCGGTGGAGGCCAGCAGCGAGCAGAGCGTGCGGGCGGAGACCAGGTCGTGCCGGGCGTCGACCAGCACGACGTCACCGGCGTCGCCGTCGAGCAGGCTGGACAGCTCCGGGGCGACCACGCGCACCTGGTGGGCGAGCAGCCCGAGGGCCGGCAGCACCTCGGTCGTCGCCTGCCGTGCCGAGGTCATGAGCACGAGTCGCATGGGGGTCTCCTCACCGTGCTGCCATCTGGCGGGCCGTCGACGCCGATGTCGAGGTGAGCAGGCAGGATAGCGGACGTGCGGCGCCGATCCGCCCTCCCGGGCGACGGCGCGCTGCTGCGGGTCCGCGCCGACGACACGTCGCGCCGGGGTGCCCCGACGGCGACAGGGGTCTCTGGGACGATCAGCGGGTGAGCTCCGCCGCGCCCGACACCCTGCCGTCGTCGCAGCTGTCGTCGCGCCGCCACCACCTCCCGGCCGCCCTCGCCGTGGTCGTGGCGGCCGCACTGCTGGCCGGGCTGCCGGAGCTGCTGGGCACGCCCGGCCGGGTGGCGGCCATCGCCGTGCTGCAGCTGGCCCTGGTCGCCGGCTGGGTGGTGGCCACCGGCATCCGCGGGGCGGTCGGGTCGGTGCTGCTGGGGGTGCTCGCCGCCGCCGGCGCCGACGTCGCGCTGCTGCTGCCCGAGCGCCCCGAGCTGGACGGGCTGCTGGTCGTGCTCGGGCTGGGCTTCCTGGCCGCCGTCGTCCACCAGATGACCCGCCCCGCGCCGCGGCTGTACCTGGTGGCCTCGCTGGCCGGGGTGCTCCTCCTGCTGTGCTCGGTGTGTGCCCTCGCGGTGCAGCTGGGGGTCGCGCGGATCGACGACGGCCCGACGGCGGCGACCACCGGGGCGATCGTGGTGGGCACGGCGCTCGTGGTCGGCCACCTGGTCGACCTGCTGCTGCCCCGCCCGCTGCTGGCTCCCGGGGTGCCCCGCGGCCTGGTCGGCCTGGTGCTGGCCGTGCTGGCCGGCGTCGCCGTCGCCCTGCTGGCCGGCGGTGGGGGGCCGCTGGTGGAGCAGCTCTGGTCCGCGATGTACGGGGCGACGCTGGCCGGGGTGGCCACGCTGACCGCGGTGGGCGCCTCCTACGTCGTGGTCGAGCGCGGGGAGCCGAGCTGGGGGCTCCCGGTCGTGCAGGCGCTGCTCCCCTTCGCCGCCGCGGCGCCGTTCGCGTACGCGCTCACCCTCTACGCGACGGGCTGAGTGGCGGTGCGGACGCTCCTGGTGCTGCTGCTCCTGCTGGCCGGACTGCTCGTCGTCGCCGACCGCGTGGGGGTGGCCGTGGCCGAGGACCAGGTGGCCGGCCAGCTCGTCGAGCGGGGCGGGCTCGCGAGTGAGCCGGAGGTGGACATCGCCGGGTTCCCGTTCCTGACCCAGGCGGTCGCCGGCCGCTACGAGGAGGTGCGCATCCAGGCCACCGCCGAGGAGCTGGGGCAGCCGGCCGGCACCTCGGCCGACGTGGTGCTGCGCGGCGTCGAGGTGCCGCTGTCCGACGTCGTCTCCGGATCGGTGCAGGAGATCCCGGTGGAGCGGGTCGACGGGACGGCGACGCTGTCCTACGCGCTGCTGAGCCAGCAGCTGGGTGGGGACACCACGCTGCGCCCCGCCGGGGGCGACCGGCTGGAGATCACCAGCACCCTGGACGTGCTCGGGGTCGAGTTCCCGGTCAGCGCGACCGGCACGGTCTCCCTCGACGGTCAGGAAGTCGTGGTCGACGTCGCGGAGGCATCGGCCGTCGGCATCGACGTCCCCGGCTCCTTCGTCGACCGGGCTGCCGACCTGCTCGACTTCCGCTACACCGTGCCCGAGCTGCCCTTCGGGTTGCAGCTCGCCGGTGTGGACCCGCAGGACGACGGCGTCCGCGTCCGGGTCGAGGCGACCGACACCGTGCTGCGCGGCTGACCAGCACGGCGGAATGCGCCCGTGGTGGGCGGGCGTTCCCCCCGAGGTGACCGGTCCCGCGCAGTCGCTCGCCGTCCTGGCGGCGCTCGGCGCCCGCCCGGCGGAGGCCGACCTCACCGTCGTGCAGTTCTCCACCGCCTTCTGCGGGCCGTGCCGCGCCACGCGTGCCCGGCTGCGGCAGTTGGAGAGCACCCGGCCGGGGCTGCGGCACCTGCACGTCGACGCCGAGAGCCACCTGGACGCGGTGCGCGCGCTGGAGGTCCGGGTGACCCCGACGCTCATCGCGCTGGACCGGTCCGGGGCGGTGGTCGCACGGCTCTCCGGGGCGCCGCGCCCGGAGGAGCTGGCCGCCCTGGTCGACGCCCATGTCCCACCTGCCCGGTGATCCGTTACCCTCGGCAGCCGTGGGCACCCTGCTGACCTCGCGACGCACAGTCGACCTGTGCCGCGTCGGCAGCTGCCTCTGTCCGGCCTGCTGAGGAACCACGCCTCCCCTCCGGCCCCCGCCGTCCCCTCCCGCCCGAGCCCGTGTGCCGGCGGTCGAGTGGGTACCGGCCCCGCGAACGCACCGCAGATCGCGCACCATCCACCTATCCGATGGAGGAACCGCACCCATGAGCCGTAGCGACGTGCTCGTCACCGCCGACTGGGCCCAGGAGCACCTGGGTGACCCCGGCATCGTCTTCGTCGAGGTCGACGAGGACACCAGCGCCTACGACAAGGGCCACCTCGAGGGCGCTGTCAAGCTGGACTGGAAGACCGACCTGCAGGACGCCGAGTCCCGCGACTTCGTCGACCGCGAGGGCTTCAGCGCCCTGATGTCGGCCAAGGGCATCAGCAACGACGACACCGTGGTGCTGTACGGCGGCAACAACAACTGGTTCGCCGCCTACGCCTACTGGTACTTCAAGGTCTACGGGCACCGTGACGTCAAGCTGATCGACGGTGGCCGCAAGAAGTGGGAGCTGGACAGCCGCCCGCTGTCCACCGACGCCGTCGAGCGCCCGGCCACCCAGTACCAGGCCGCCGAGCCCGACACCTCGATCCGCGCGTTCCGCGACGAGGTCGTGGCCGCGATCGGCGCGCAGAACCTGGTCGACGTCCGCTCGCCCGACGAGTTCTCCGGCAAGCTCACCGCCCCGGCGCACCTGCCGCAGGAGGGTGCCCAGCGTCCCGGCCACGTCCCCACCGCGATCAACGTGCCGTGGAGCAAGGCCGCCAACGAGGACGGCACCTTCAAGAGCGACGACGAGCTGCGCAAGCTCTACGAGGACGCCGGGCTGGACAGCGGCAAGGACACCATCGCCTACTGCCGCATCGGCGAGCGCTCGAGCCACACCTGGTTCGTGCTGCGGGAGCTGCTGGGCCAGGAGAACGTCAAGAACTACGACGGTTCCTGGACCGAGTACGGCTCGCTGGTCGGCGTCCCGATCGCGAAGGGCGCCTGACATGTGCGGCGCCCCGAAGCAGGGCGGTGCCCTGGCCGGGATCGACCTGACCACCCAGACGGTGATCCAGGGTTCGGTCTGGCACGACGGCTCCCCGGTGGCCGGCGCCTACGTGCGCCTGCTCGACGCCACGGGCGAGTTCACCGCCGAGGTGGTGACCAGCCCCGAGGGTGAGTTCCGGTTCTTCGCGGCGCCGGGTACGTGGACCCTGCGCACGCTGGCTCCGGTGGGCCGCGCCGAGCGCACGGTCGACGCCGAGGTCGGGCTGAACGAGACCACCCTCGCCATCTCCTGACGGTGGGCCCCGCGCGGGGCCGGTCAGCGCCCGTCCCGGCTCCGGCCGGGGCGGGCGCTGTCGCGTTCCCGCCCGGATCGAGGGCGGCTCGACCCGCCTCGGCTGGGTCGAGTCGGGTGCTCCCGCGGCTGGACCCCGCCCTGAGCGGGCCGACCCGCTCGGGTGAGCGGTGGACTCAGGTGTCCCGGATGCCGACGAGCCCGGCGAGGTCGCGCATCCCGTCGTCGAAGAACGCGTCGGCGTCGGCCACCGAGCCGACGAAGTGGCCGAACAGCTCGAAGCTGATCATGCCGAACAGGCCGCTCCACGCGCGCAGTCCACGCGCGCGCACGGTGTCGTCGATCGCCGGGTGCTCCCCGCCCAGCACCGGGATGACGTCGGCGCTGACCGTGCCGGCCGGCCGGCCGGTCGCCGGGGCCAGCGACCCGGCGCGGGCGGCGTCGCCCAGCACCCCGCCCAGTACGGCACCCACCCGGGCGGCCGCAGGGACGGTGTCCCGCGGTGCCCGGTAGCCGGGTACGGGGGAGCCGTAGAGCAGGGCGTACTCGTGCGGGTGGTCCCGGGCCCAGCGGCGCACGGCCCGGCAGATCCCGAGCCACCGGGTCATCGGCGGCGCCGTCGGGTCGTCCGCCTGTTCGGCTGCCTCCCCGAGGGCGTCGTAGCCGTCGATGATCAGCCGGGTGAGCAGGTCGTCGCGGCTGGGGAAGTACCGGTAGACCGCCGAGGAGACCATCCCCAGCTCCCGGGCGACGGCGCGCAGCGACAGGCCGGCGGCGCCGACGGTGGCCAGCTGGGCGCGGGCCAGTGCGGTGATCTCCTCGGTCAGCTCGGCGCGGGCGCGCTCACGGGCGGTCGGGGGCACGGGCCGATCGTGCCACTGGGAGAGCACCGATCACAACCGAGAGCGGCGCTCTTGACAGGATCCGGCGAAGGGGCCATCGTCGGCGTCGACGAGAGCACCGCTCTCGCACGAGCTCCCTGGAGGGGACATGGCGCGGCACGTGGTGGTCGGCAAGGGCCCGGTCGGTTCGGCGACGGCCCGGCTGCTGGCCGAGCAGGGGCACGAGGTGGTCGTGCTCTCCCGCAGCGGCGGCACCAGCACCGATGCCGTCCGGCACGCGGCCGTCGATGCAGCTGATGCCGAGGCGCTGGTGCGCGCCGTCGGCCGGGCCGACGTGCTCTACAACGCGGTCAACCCGCCCAGCTACACGACCTGGACCCGGGACTGGCCGCCGGTGGCCGCCGCGCTGCTGACCGCCGCCGAGCGCTCCGGTGCCGGGCTGGTGATCATGGGCAACCTCTACGGGTACGGCCGCCCGTCCGGCCCGATGACGCCGCAGACCCCGCTGGCCGCCACGGACGTGAAGGGCCAGCTGCGGGCCCGGATGTGGACCGACGCGCTCGCCGCGCAGCAGGCCGGGCGGGTGCGGGTCACCGAGGCCCGGGCCTCGGACTTCGTCGGGCCCGGCGTCCCTGCCGCCCAGTCGCACCTGATCCGCCAGCTGGACACCCTGCGCCGCGGTCGGCGGGCGTGGGTGATCGGGAACCCCGACGTCCCGCGCAGCTGGACCAACGTGCCCGACGCCGCGGCCACCCTGGTCGCGCTGGGCGGCGATGGCCGGTCCTGGGGGCGCGCCTGGCACGTGCCCAGCTCCGCGCCCCTCTCCCAGCGGCGGGCGTTGACCGACCTGGCCCGGGCCATGGGTGCACCGCCGGCCAGGGTCACCGGAACCCCCTGGCCGGTGTTGCGCGCCGCGGGGCTCGCCGTCCCGCTGATGCGCGAGATCGTGGCGATCCGGCACCAGTGGGACAAGGAGTTCGTGCTGGACGCGTCCGAGACGACGGCGACCTTCGGGCTGACCGCGACGCCCTGGGACGACGTCGTCCGGACGACGGTGCAGAGCTGGTCGGCGGCACAGGGCGGGGCCGCGGGAGCCGGCGTGGGAGCGCGCGGATAGCGTGGCCCCATGGGTCTGTTCTCCGCCTGGTTCCTGGTGGCGTGCACCGCGCTGACCGCCGTCGGCTGCGCGGCGTCCGCGTGGCGGCTGACGCGCCGCGCACGTCCGGAGCGCGCCCGATGACCGCGCCCACGCCGCCGGGGCTGCCCCCGCAGCCGGCCAGCGGGCCGACCGAGCTCCCGGTGCCCGACACCGTCGACGTCCGCGAGGGCCCGGAGGTCGCCCACGAGCTGCTGTCCCTGCTCCCGCTGCTGGGTGAGTGGCACGGCGAGGGGCAGGCCGCCGGGTCCGGCGGCGACCACCGCTTCGGGCAGTGGGTGCGCTTCGCCCACGACGGCCGGGGGTTCCTCTTCTACGAGTCGCGCACCTGGCGGCTGAGCGACGACGGCGAGGTCGTCGGCGCCGACCAGCGGGAGACCGGCTTCTGGCGCCCGCGCGGCGAGGACGAGGTGGAGGTGCTCGTCGCCTCCCCGGCCGGCCTGGTCGAGATCTACGCCGGCACGGCCCGGACGACGACGAGCTGGGAGCTGGTCAGCGACGTGCTGGCCCGCACCCCCGACCACCCCGACACCAGCCGCGCCACCCGGCTCTACGGGATCGTCGACGGCGCGCTGATGTACGCCATCGACCGGGCTGCCGGCGACCAGCCGCTGCGGCCGACCATGTCCGCCCGCCTGGAGAGGATCCGCTGACCGTGCCCAGCCCCGCGCCCCGCACCCCGCGGCAGGTCGCCGACGCCTACGTCGAGGCGATCTCCGACCTCGACCCGCTCGTGGCCACCGCCCTGGGCACCCGGCCCGGCGACGACCGGCTGCCGGACACCAGCCCCGCCGGTGCCGAGGCGGAGGCGGAACTGGCCCGCCGCACGCTCACCGAGCTCGACCGGGTGCTGGCCGAGGACCCGGCGCTGGCCGAGGACCCGGTCGAGCGGCGGTGTGCCCGGTTGCTGCGGGAGCGGTTGACCGCCGCCCTGGACCTGCACGAGGCCGGCGAGCACCTCCGTTCGGTGTCCAACCTCTTCTCCCCGGTGCACTCCATCCGGCAGGTCTTCTCGCTGATGCCGACCGGGAGCACCGAGGACTGGGCGGTGCTGGCGCGGCGGCTGTCCCGGGTGCCGGAGGCCTACCGCGGCTACCGCGCGTCCCTGTCCGCGGGCGCGGCCCGCGGGCTGTTCGCCGCGCCGCGGCAGGTGCAGACCGTCGTCGGCCAGCTCGACGAGTGGCTGACCGGCCCGTACTTCGCCGGCCTGGTGGCCGCGGGCCCCGACGAGCTGCGCGCTGAGCTGGACGCCGCCGCGCAGGCCGCCGACGCCGCCGTCGCCGAGGTCCGGGACTACCTCCGCGACGAGTACGCCCCGCAGACCGAGGGCACGCCGGACGCCGTGGGCCGCGAGCGGTACGCCCGCTTCGCCCGGTCCTGGAACGGGAGCGACCTCGGCGCGAACGGTGGCCTCGAGGAGGCCTACGCCTGGGGCTGGGCCGAGCACCAGCGGATCCTCGCCGAGCAGCGCACGCTGGCCGAGCTCGTCCTGCCGGGCAGCACGCCGATGGAGGCGATGCGCTGGCTCAACGAGCACGGCGAGGCGGTCCAGGGCGTCGAGGCCATCCGGCAGCGGCTGCAGACCATGATGGACGAGGCGATGGACGCGCTCGACGGGGTGCACTTCGACATCGCCGAGCCGGTGCGCCGGGTCGAGGCGATGATCGCGCCCCCGGGCAGCGCCGCCGCGCCCTACTACACCCGGCCCACGCAGGACTTCTCCCGGCCCGGCCGCACCTGGCTGCCCACCTTGGGGAAGGACCGCTTCCCGCTGTGGGACCTGGTCTCCACCTGGTACCACGAGGGCGTTCCCGGCCACCACCTGCAGCTGGCCCAGTGGGCCTACGTCTCGGGCGAGCTGTCGACCTACCAGACCTCGCTGGGCATGGTGAGCGCGAACGCCGAGGGCTGGGCGCTCTACGCCGAGCGGCTGATGGACGAGCTGGGCTTCCTGGGCGACACCGGTGCGCGGCTGGGCTACCTGGACGCGCAGCAGATGCGCGCCGTCCGCGTGGTCATCGACATCGGCATGCACCTGGAGCTGCCCATCCCCGAGGACGTCACGGGCTCGATCGCGGGGCGCGGCGGGGAGCCGTGGACGCCGGAGCTGGCCCGCGCCTTCTTCGGCGACTTCTGCGGCCGCGCCCCGGAGTTCCTGGACAGCGAGCTGGTGCGCTACCTCGGCATGCCCGGGCAGGCGATCAGCTACAAGCTGGGGGAGCGGGCCTGGCTCGCCGGCCGGGCGGCCGCCCAGCAGGCCCGGGGTGCCGGCTTCGACCTCAAGGCCTGGCACATGGCCGCGCTCTCCCAGGGCAGCCTGGGCCTCGACGACCTCGAAGCCGAGCTCGCCCAGCTGTAACGAAGGGCCCCGTCCCCGGCCCCCTCGCAGGGGCCCGCCGCGAGCGTGCGAGCGGTGGGGGGCGAGGGGGTCCTTCCTCAGTCGGGGGCGTCGGCGGGGACGGGGTTGACCTCGTCGGCGTCCCAGGTGGTGCGGTCGGTGGCGGCGGCCGGTGCGGTCTCCAGCTCCGGGAGTTCGAGCAGCTCGGCGATGCAGGGGGTGCTGCCTCCGACGTAGGTGGTCACCAGGTCGATGTCGGTGGCCACGCACCAGGCCCGGTCGGCCGGCCACCACAGGTTGGCGCTCTGCTCGTAGGGCTCGGCGGCGAAGTTCTCCGCGGCCAGCGACACGGGCCCGTTGACCAGCCAGTACTCCCGGTCGGTCAGGGTCAGGGTCGGGTGGTCGGTGATCACCGCGCCGCCCAGCGCGACGCCGAACCAGCAGACGTCGGGGGTGCGGGTGTACCGGGTGAGCACCTCGACCAGGCGCTCGGCGACCGGCACGGGCAGGTGCCCGCGGGCGGGGGCGCCGTGCCACAGCGGGGCCTGGTCGTCGTTCTCGAAGTAGTCCATCGCCCCGGTGACCGAGCCCCACTGCATCAGCGGGTGGGCGGCGGTGCCGTTGGCGGCGGCGACGGAGGACCAGGGGACCTCGACGTCGTCGTCCCCGACGTAGCGGATGGCGGGGTGGAAGATCCGGGCCAGCGCCGGGAAGCCGGCGGGCACGAGCGCGGCCACGGTCTCCGGGCGGGCGCTCCGGGCGGCCTCGGCAAGCCACAGGCCCGCGGTGGTGTCCAGCGCGACCGCGCGCCCGGCGAACTGCACGGCGTCGAGTCTCCCCAGGGAACGGACAACCCCCGGGCTGCTCCGCGGCGCTGGGCCCGCCGGAGCGGGAGCTGCACGCGGGCCGACTGGACAACGGTCGGCGGCCCGGGGGTCGGGTGACTGTCCGGTTCTCGCTCGCCGCCGTACGACGGACGGGCGGGATTGCCGTCGTTCAGTTCCTGCCGGTCTTCGGCAGTGCCTGAACGGGCGGCCCATCTGGACGGCGGCTAGCGGACAGCCACCTCACGAGTCCTGAACGTATGCAACTTCCGGACCACCTCCTCTCTCGTGTACCTGAGACGGTACGACCGGTTCCGGGAGTCGGCAACGACATTCGTTCAGCTGTCGGCGGACGGGCCGACGGTGCGCCCGGGCGGCGGGGTGTCCTCCCAGTCCGGGTCGTGGGTGGCCTTGTCGTCCACGGTGCGGATCGTGCGCCCGTCCTCGGTCTGGTAGACGTCGGGCACGCCGTCCAGGTTGCGGTCCGCCACCTCGATCGCGGCGATCGCGCGGTACCGGCGGTCGCGCGTCTTCAGCAGGATCGAGGCCAGCAGGGCCGCCGTCAGGGTGCCGACGAGGACGCCGACCTTCACGTGCTCGTCGCGCAGCGAGCCCTCGCCGTACGCGAGCGCGCCGATGAGCAGCGAGACGGTGAACCCGATCCCGGCGAGCATGGCCAGCCCGATGACGTCGGGCCAGCCCAGCGACTCGTCGAGCTCGGCGCGGGTGAAGCGGGAGACCAGCCAGGTGGCGCCGGTGATGCCGATCGTCTTGCCGGCCACCAGGCCCACCACGATGCCGATGGCGACCGGGTCGGACAGCGACTCGAGGAGACCCGAGAAGCCGCCGATGGTCACGCCCGCAGCGAAGAAGGCGAACACCGGGACGGCGAAGCCCGCGGAGATGGGGCGGATGCGGTGCTCGAGGTGCTCGGCCAGGCCCGGCCCGGCCTCCGGCCCGCCGGCGGCCTGGCTGCGCACCACGGGCACGGTGAAGGCCAGCAGCACCCCGGCGACCGTGGCGTGCACCCCGGACTCGTGCACGAGCACCCAGGTGATCACCGCGAGGGGGAGGAGCAGCCACCAGGACCGGATGCGCTTCTGCACCAGGAAGCCGAAGACGGCGAGCGGGACGAGCGCCAGCAGCAGCGGCGTGAGCGCCAGGCTGGAGGTGTAGAAGAGGGCGATCACCGTGATGGCCAGCAGGTCGTCGACCACCGCCAGGGTCAGCAGGAACGTGCGCAGCGCCGTGGGCAGGTGGGTGCTGATCACGGCCAGGACGGCGAGCGCGAACGCGATGTCGGTGGCCGTGGGGATGGCCCAGCCGCGCAGGGCGCCGTCACCGGTGCCCAGGTTCACCAGGACGAACAGCAGGGCCGGGACGACCATGCCGCCGACCGCGGCCGCGACGGGGAGGACTGCACGGCGGGGGTCGCGCAGGTCACCGGCGACGAACTCGCGCTTGAGCTCCAGCCCGACCACGAAGAAGAAGATCGCCAGCAGCCCGTCGGCGGCCCAGGTGCCGAGGGTGAGGTCCAGGTGCAGCGACTCCGGCCCGACCCGGGTGTCGCGCAGCGACTCGTATGCCGCCGACCACGGCGAGTTGGCCCAGACCAGGGCGATCACGGTGCCCACCAGCAGCAGCGCCCCGCCGACGGTCTCCTTGCGCAGGACCCCGGCGATCCGTGTCGCCTCCGGGTAGGACCCCCGGCTGAACAGGCGGGTGGGATTGCTCACGTGGCGGCTCCGTTGTGCGGGGTCGGGAAGGAAGTTGCCGACCAGACTTCCCGGCGCACCTCCCGACCACACTACCGGGGACGGGGATCACTCCAGCCGTGATCGCCGCTCAGCCGGCCAGCAGCTCGCGCACCCGGGTGGTCAGCCCGCCGTCCCCCCGCGCCACTCCGTCGACCCGGACGACGGCGGTGGCGCCGCGGATCCCGGACAGCAGCCAGACGGCCTCGGCGGTGTGCAGGTCCGCGACCGTCCCGCGGGTGACCGCGGTGGGCCAGCCGTCGGCCTCCGCGGCGGCGAACAGGCGCGCCTGGGTGGTGCCGGCGAGGATGCCGGTCTCGGCCGGTGGGGTGTGCAGTCGCCCGCCCGCGGCCCAGACGACGGTCGACGTCGGCCCCTCCAGCAGCTGCCCGTCCAGCGCGGTGAAGACGACGTCGTCGGCGCCGCGCCGGTGGGCCTCGCGCAGCGCGGCCATGTTGACGGCGTAGGAGAGGGTCTTCGCCCCGCCCAGCAGCCACGGGGCGCCCGCCCGGACGTCGGCGGCCAGCCCCAGGGTGAGGGTCACCACCGCCACCCCCTGCTCCCGCTGGCGCAGCGTCTCCGCCGGCACCGGGGCCAGCAGGGCGAGCAGCGTGGGCGGGGTGCCGTCGCCGAGCCCGCGGGTGAGGAACACCCGGCAGGCGCCGTCGACCTCGGCCGGCCAGCCCGTGACGAGCGCGCCGACGACCGCGCGCACCGCGTCGTCGCCGGGGTGCGAGAGCTCCATCAGCGCGGCCGAACGGCGCAGCCGGGAGAGGTGCCCGGCCAGCTGCGGGGTCGTGCCGCCGGTCACCAGCACCGACTCGAAGCAGCCGTCGCCCCGCCCCAGACCGAGGTCCAGTGCGGTCACCACCGGCTGGGCGGGGTCGACCACCCGGGCTCCGCCGTCGGTCCAGACCGCCACGCGCGTGCTCGTCACGGCTCCACCCTGCCGTACGGCGGTCCTAGGCTGGCGGCGTGTCCGACGAGCTCAGTCCGTCCGGGGAGACCAGCACCGCGCCGCTGGCCGAGCAGCTGCGGGCCCGGGGGCTGCGGCTGACCACCCAGCGCCAGCGGGTGCTCGCCGCCGTGACCGCGCTCTCGCACGGCACCCCGGAGGACATCAGCTCGCGCTTGCGGGCCGAGGCCGGCCCGGGCGGCGCCGCCCCGGACACCTCCACGGTCTACCGGACCCTCGAGCTGCTCGAGCAGCTCGGCCTGGTGTGGCACACCCACCTGGGCAAGGGCGCCCCGATCTACCACGCGGGCCAGCAGCACCGGCACGTGCACGTGGTCTGCCAGGCCTGCGGTGAGATCAGCTCGGTCGACCCGACGGTGCTCGACGGCGCCGCGGAACGTCTGGGGGTCGAACTGGGTTTCACGCTGGACGTGGGCCACGTGGCGCTGTCGGGCACCTGCCGGGCCTGCGCCGACACGATCCGGACGGAGCACTCATGACCACCCCCTCCCCGTTGCTGTCCCGGCCGGGCGCCGTCGCGCTCGCCCTCCCGGACGGCGGCACCGGCACGGTCGCCGCGCACTACGGCGAGCCGCTGCCCGAGCAGCGCCGCCTGGCCGAGGGTGCCGGGCTGGTCGACCGCAGCGACCGGGACGTGCTGACCGTGACCGGCGCGGACCGGCTGACCTGGCTGCACGACCTCAGCTCCCAGCACCTGCGGGAGCTCGCCGACGGCACCGGCACCGAGGCGCTGTTCCTGGGGCCCAACGGGCACGTGGAGCACCACGTCGTCCTCGCCGAGCTGGCCGGCACCACCTGGGCCGACGCCGAGCCCGGCGCGGGTGCCGCGCTGGCCGAGTGGCTGCAGAAGATGCGGTTCATGCTCCGCGTGGAGCCGGCGCTGGTCACCGACGCCTGGGCGCTGCTGAGCCTGGCCGGGCCGCGGGCCGACGAGGTGCTGACCGCGGCCGGCTGGCCCGTCCCGGCCGCCGAGCACGCCGTCGTCCCGCTGCCCGGCGGCGGCTGGGCCCGCCGGTCGCCGGTGATCGGCGACGGGAGCGCCGCGGTCGTCGACCTGCTCGTGCCGCGCGCCGAGCTGGCCGCCCGCGCCGACGAGCTGTTCGCCGCCGGCGCCGTGCCGGCGGGGCTTGACGCGTTCGAGGCGCTGCGCGTGGAGGCCCGCCGCCCGCGCGCCGGCGTCGACACCGACCACCGCACCATCCCCAACGAGCTGCCGTGGCTGCGCACCGCCGTCCACCTGGACAAGGGCTGCTACCGCGGCCAGGAGACGGTCGCCCGGGTGCACAACCTGGGCCGCCCGCCGCGGCGGCTGGTGCTGCTGCACCTGGACGGCATGAGCGAGGCGCTCCCCGCCCCCGGCACGCCGGTCACCTCCGGCAGCCGCGACGTCGGCCGGGTCGGCACCGTGGTGCGCCACCACGAGCTCGGCGTGATCGCGCTGGCCCTGGTGAAGCAGTCCGTCGCCCCGGACGCGGCGCTGCACGTCGGCGACGCCGTCGCCGGGATCGACCCCGACGACGGGCCGCAGGAGGTCGACGCCGACGTGGCTGCGGCCCGGAACCGGGTCCGGGCCGTGCGGTCTGCGACGATGCGGGCGTGAGCACTGCCGGCGGCGTCGAGGGGACTCTGATCACCCTCGCCCCCACCGGGGCGGAGTCGGCCAAGGCCGACGTGCCGGCGCTGCCGGTCACCGTCGAGGAGGTCGTCGCCACGGCCCGCGACTGCCAGGCGCTCGGCGCCGCCGTCCTGCACCTGCACGTCCGGGACGTCGACACCCGCCCCACGCTCGACCTGCCGCGGGTGCGGGAGGTGGTCGCCGCGGTGCGGGAGGCCACCGACCTGGTGGTGCAGCTGTCCACCGGCGGGGCGGTCACCGACCCGGCCGAGGCGCGCCTGGCCGTCCTGGACGCCGGGCCGGACGCCGCATCGCTGTCGCTGGGCACGGTGAACTTCGGCCGGGACGTGTTCTCCAACCCCTGGGACCTGATCGTCGAGCTGCACACCCGGATGCAGGAGCGCGGCATCGTCCCCGAGTACGAGGTGTTCGACCTCGGCCACCTGGCCACCCTGGCGCGCCTGCTCGACCGGCACGGCCCGCCGCACGGTGGGCACGTGCACGTCGACCTGGTCATGGGCGTGCCCGGCGGCATGCCCGGGACGACGGCGGCGCTGGCCGCCTGTCTGCCCGCCCTCCCGCCCGGTGCGACGTTCGCCGCCACCGGCGTGGGGCGCACCTCGCTGCCGGTGATGCTGGCCGCGCTGTCGGCCGGCGGGCACCTGCGCGTCGGCATGGAGGACACCCTCACCTACGCACCGGGCGAGCCGGTGCGCGACAACGCCCAGCTGGTGGCGCGTGCGGCCGGGCTCGCCCGGATCGCCCAGCGTCCGCCGCTGTCCCCGGCGCAGGCCCGGCAGCTGCTGGGCGCCACTGACCCCGTCCAGCACACCCCCGTGGAGGTCGCCCCGTGACCAGCCCGACCGCTGCCGGCGGCGCCGCCGTCGACGCGCTGCTCGACCCGTCCTTCCTGGACGGGGTGGAGCAGCTGCCGATGAGCGAGGTCCGCGCACTGCGCCAGCAGGCCGAGCAGGCCGAGGTCAACCTCTCCTACACGCGCCGCCTGCTGCAGGGCCGGCTGGACATCGTCCGCCGGGAGCTGCAGCGCCGCGCCGAGCACGACGGCCGCTCACTGGTCGACCTGCTGCCGGAGATCCTCGCCGAGAAGGGCCGGGGCCCCGCGCACGGCCTGGGTCGCCACCAGACCGTGCAGCCCACCGACCCCGGGCAGCACGAGCACTGGGTGAACGGCCTGGCTCCCGGGGTCGACCTCTCCGACGTCCCGGCGCTGCCCGACGACCAGCTCGAGCGCGCCGCGCGGGCGCTGGGCGAGGGCGAGCGCAGCCTGTCGGAGCGCCGGCGCGGGGTGCAGCAGGTGATGGACGCCCTGGCCGGGGAGCTGGGCCGGCGCTACCGGGACGGCCTGGCCGACGTCGCCCAGCTGCTCGCCGACGAGTCGCGGCACCGCCCATGACGACGGGCTGGCCGGGCTCGCCGGTGCTGGTCGAGGTGTGGCGCTCGGGGTTCCTGGAGTCGGTGCACCGCGGCTCGCTCGTCGTGCTGGACGCCGCGGGCGCCCCGTTGCTCGAGGTGGGCGACGTCCGCCGTCCGGTGCTGCCGCGTTCGGCGAACAAGCCGGTGCAGGCCACGGCGCTGCTGGACGCCGGCTGGCGCCCCCGGGACGACCGGGAGCTGGCCCTCGGCGCGGCCTCGCACAGCGGTGAGGACGGGCACCGCGAGCTCGCCGCCCAGCTGCTGGCCGGAGCCGGGCTGGGGCCCGGCGACCTGGGTTGCCCGCCCGCGCTGCCGCAGCACGAGGGCACCCGGGCGCAGTGGCTGGTGGCGGGGCGGGCGCCCGACCGGCTGGCGATGAACTGCTCGGGCAAGCACGCCGCGATGCTGTCGGCCTGCGTGGCCGCGGGCTGGCCGACCGAGGGCTACCTCGCTCGGGAGCACCCGCTGCAGCAGGCGATCGAGGCGCGGCTGGGAGAGGCGGCCGGGGAGCCGGTCAGCGCTGTGGTCGTCGACGGCTGCGGCGCGCCCCAGCACGCCCTGTCGCTGACCGGGCTGGCCCGCGGGGTGCTCTCGCTGGTGCAGGCCGACCCGGGCACGCCCGGCCGGCTGGTCGCCGACGCGATGCGTGCCCACCCCTGGCTGGTGGCCGGCACCGGACGGGACGACACCGAGCTCATGCAGGACGTGCCCGAGCTGCTGGTGAAGGGAGGCGCCGACGGTGTGCACGTCGCCGCCCTGCCCGGCGCCGGTGCCGTGGCGCTCAAGCTGGACGACGGCGGCGACCGCGGGCGGCTGCCCGCGCTGACCGCCGGGCTGCTGCGCCTGGGCGTGCCGGCCGAGGTGCTGTCCCGCTGGCAGCTCACGCCGGTGAGCGGTGGCGAGGGAGTGGTCGGCGAGGTGCGGGCGGCGGCGTCGCTCGCCTGACCCGGGGCGGGTGCCGGCGCGGAGGCCGGAGCCGCCTGGTCGACCGTCGGGCCGGGCCACGCCGCGGCTCCACGGTCGGTGCGGTGGGTCGACCCGGGTGCTAGCGGTGCGCTTGCAAGAGCTAGCACCGCTGGTTACGGTGGAACGGTGCCTCGTCCCACGGAGTTCGTCCGCGAGCAGGTGAGCGCTGTCCGCGAGACGGTCACCTCGGCCGCGGCGGAGGCCGGCCACGTGCCGGCGAACGTGGGCTCCCACGTGGGCGAGTTCATCCGCACGCAGCGCAGCGCCGCCCAGGTGTCACTGCGCGAACTGGCCCGCGCCGCGGGGGTGAGCAACCCCTACCTGTCCCAGGTCGAGCGCGGGCTGCGCAAGCCGTCGGCGGAGATCCTCGCCCAGATCGCCCGCGGCCTGAAGATCTCCGCGGAGACCCTCTACGAGCAGGCCGGCTTCCTCGACCGCCGGTCGGGCACCGCCGGCACCGTCGCGGCGATCCGCGCCGATCCGGCGCTCTCCGAGCGGCACCGGGCCGTTCTCCTGGAGCTCTACGAGACCTACGCCCGGGAGCACGCCCGCGAGCAGGCGGAGACCGCCCCGGTGGCCCACCCGCCCGCCCCCCCGCGCCCCCCCCCCC